>CAZTVJ010000001.1:0-8082 GCA_964616935.1 uncultured Acidimicrobiales bacterium
AAGTAGTGCTGCTCGAAGTCTGCCGGCACGAACAGCTGGAGCGAGCCCTCGCCGAAGGGGCCGTCTCGGATGATCGTCGGCGGCACGAGCGCCCACCCGAGGTACTCGGACAGCCGCCACGCCGCCACCTCGCGCCGGTGCAAACCACTCGGGAAGTCCCAGAGCGGCCGCTCGCCCCGCACTGGCTTGTAGATGGCCTTGGCCTCGTCGTCGCCCGCCGTGACGGTGACGAGGAAGGTGGCGTTGGAGCTCCACGGCATGCGGCCGTCCACCTCCACCTCACCCTCGCGCAGCAGCCGAAGTCCATCCACGGTCAGCTCAGTTCATGCGGGGGCAGGCGTGGCCGTCGGGGTCAAGAGGCCCGCCGCAGAAGCGGCAGGGCGGTCGGCCGGCGGCGATCAGCTCGGCGGCGCGAGCTGCGAACGCCTGCGCCTGCGACCGGTCGACCCGGAACCGCACGGCACCCTGGTGCTCGAGCGCGACCGGGTCTGGTTCGCCCTCCTCGTCGACGGGGAGGGCTTCCTCCACCTCGACGACGAAGCGGTCGGCCTCGGTGTCGAACGCGACGCTGATGGACCCGGCGACGAACTCCGAGATGAGCGGTGTGGCTGGCTCCAGCGAACCGGGATGGGGGAGCGAGCTGGGTTGGGGGAGATCGGTGAGCAGGCGGCCGAGGTACTGGCCGAGCGCGCCGACCTGCGTCTTCTCGCATTTGAGGGTGACGACGGAGGGACCGCTGCGCACCTGGAGGTAGAACACCCGCTGGCCGGGCGAGCCCTCGGTTGCTGCGGTGAGGGCATCGACGTGGTCGAAGGTGTGCCGTTCGCTCATGACCCGCTCATGACCCGCTCATGACCCGCTCACGATGGACGGAGCTGGGTGAGGGACCCACCGGTCGAGTTGACCGTGAGGACGGTGGGGCCGGTCGGTCCGTAGGCGATGGCAGTCACCGAGCACGTGGAGACGACGATGCGCTGGAACAGGTCGAGGTGGGTGCCCATGGCGTGCGCGATGGCGGCCTTGATGGGATCCGCGTGCGAGACGGCGACGACGACGCCGCCGCGGTGGCGGGTCCTCAGCCGGTCGACCGCATCGACCATGCGCGTCTGCATGTCGGTGAAGCTCTCGCCGCCGGGGAAGCGGAACCCGCTCGGGTAACGCTGCACCGTCTGCCATTCCGCCAGCTTGCCCAGTGCCTTCAGCTCGCCACCGGTCCACTCCCCGAAGTCGCACTCCAGCAACCCCCGCTCGGCGGTCACCTTGAGACCCCGCGCCCGGGCGATGGGCGCGGCCGTCTCGCGAGCCCGTTCGAGCGGCGACGCGTAGACGGCGTCGACCCGCTTCAGCTCGGCGATGCGCAGCGCGACGGCTTCGGCCTGCGCCTTCCCCTCGTCGGCGAGGTGGAGCCCAGGCGCACGGCCGGGGAGCACCTTGCCCGTGGTCGGTGTCTGCCCGTGGCGCACGAACAGCACGAGGGTGGGGGGATCGGGAGGGGTTCGGCGTGCCATGGTCGAGCCGCCAACCTACCGTCGGGTCATGGATTCGCTCGCATCGGTGCAGGCCGATGTCGTCGCCTGCCGGGCCTGCCCCCGCCTCGTGGCGTGGCGCGAGCAGGTGGCCGTCGAGAAGCGAGCGTCCTTCGCAACGCAGGACTACTGGGGTCGGCCGGTGCCCGGGTTCGGCGACGCCGCGGCGAGGGTCCTGGTGGTCGGGCTGGCGCCAGCCGCACACGGCGGCAACCGCACGGGGCGAGTGTTCACGGGTGACCGCTCGGGTGATTGGCTGTACCGGGCCATGTACCGGGCCGGCCTCGCCAACCAGGCGACGAGCCTCGATCGTGACGACGGCCTCCGGTTGCAGGGTGCCTATGTGCTTGCTGCTGTTCGTTGCGCACCGCCGGCGAACAAGCCGACGCCCGGCGAGCGGGACACCTGTCGGCCGTTCCTCGAGCGAGAGGTGGCCCTGCTCGGCGCGGTGCGGGTGATCGTCTGCCTGGGCGCATTCGCCTACGACGTGATGGCCGGGGTCCTCGGCCTTCGCCCCCGGCCGCGGTTCGGGCACGCGGTCGAGGTGCCGCTGCCCGGCGGCCGCACGCTCCTGTGCTCGTTCCACCCGAGCCAGCAGAACACCTTCACCGGCCGGCTCACGGAGGCGATGCTGGACGCCGTCTTCGAGCGCGCCGCGCAGCTTGGCGGGCTCAGCCCGTCTGGCTGAAGGCCGTGGCCAGCGCGTCGCCAACCTGGTCGAGGGCGACCTTGCCGTCGTCGAGGTAGTCGGCCAGGGAGAAGAAGCCGTGGATCATGCCGTCGTAGCGGGTGAGCACGACAGGCACCCCGGCCTCTTCGAGCAGCGCGGCGTACGCCTCACCTTCGTCGCGCAACGGGTCGTACCCCGCGGTGATGACGATGGCCGGCGGTGTCGCGGCCACCGTGGCGACGTCGGCCAGCAACGGTGACACCCGGGGGTCCGTGGCTGAGCCCTGTCCACCGGACAGGTAGAGCTCGAGGAACCACACCATGCTCTTGCTGGTCAGGAAGTACCCCTCGGCGTTCTCGGTGATCGAGGGGTGGCCGAAGCGGGCGTCCGCGACCGGGTAGACGAGCACCTGGAGCACCAGCGGCACGGCACCGAGCTGGGCGACGACCGCGGCCAGGTTGGCGCCGGCCGAGTCGCCCCCGATCGCGACGCGGCCAGGGTCCGCACCCAGCTCGACCGCATGGTCGTGCACCCAACGCAGCGCGGTGACGCTGTCCTCCAGCCCGGCCGGGAAGGGGTGCTCCGGGGCCAAGCGGTAGCCGACGCTGATGACCATGGAGCCGGCCCGGTTGGCGAGCGCCCGGCACACGTCGTCGTGGCTGTCGATGTCACCGCCGACCCAACCGCCTCCGTGCAGCCACACCAGCACGGGCAGCTCGGTGCCCAGCCTCGGCCGGTAGAGCCGAGCGGGCACGCCAGCGGCATCAAGGTCGACGACTTCGGCGATGGGCCGCGCGCTCGGGCGCCATCGGCTCTTGCGCAGCGAGCGGAACTGCTCGGGCGTCTGCTCGTGGATCGGCGGATCGTCGAAGCTGGCCATCAGGGCGAGGAGGGACTCGGCTTGCGGGTGCAGGGTCACGGTGGTACCGCCTTCAGGCCAGGGCGTCGCGGAGGGCAGCACAGGCCTCGTCCACGGCCGCCTTGCCGTCCGGCACCAGGGCACCCAGCGTGAAGAAGCCGTGGATCTCCCCGTCATAGCGATGCAGGGTGACGGGGACACCCGCGTCCCGCAGTCGAGTCGCGTAGGCCTCGCCCTCGTCGCGCAGCGGGTCGAACTCCGCGGTGATCACCAGCGCGGGCGCGACCCCCCTCACGTCGGCGGCTCGTAGGGGTGAGACGAGGGGATCGTCGAGCGCAGCTCCGGTGCCGCCCAGGTAGTGGTCGATGAACCAGTCCATCGAGGCCTTGGTGAGCAGGTAGCCGTCGCCGTTCTCCTTGATCGACGGCGCCGTCATCGCCAGGTCGGTGGCGGGGTACACGAGCAGCTGGAACGCCAGCCGGCCCCGCAGCTGCTGGGCCACGATCGCGCTCAGGTTGCCACCGGCCGAGTCGCCCCCCACCGCCACCCTCGCCGGGTCGCCGCCGGGCTCGCTGGCGTGGGCGAGCACCCAGCGGGTGACGGCCAGGCAGTCGTCGACCGCCGCCGGGAAGGGGTGCTCGGGCGCGAGCCGGTAGTCCACCGACACCACGATGGCGCCGGTCCCCTGCGTGAGCTCGCGCGCCACCGGGTCGTAGTCCTCCACGCTGCCGATCACCCAGCCGCCCCCGTGGATCCACACCACCACCGCCAGGTCGGTCGCCGTGGAGGGCCGGTACACCCGCACCGGCACACCAGTGATGAGCCGGTCCTCGATTGCGGCCACCTCCGGACCGTTGCCGGTCACCTCCCGCATGGCCGCATACATGCCGCGCGCCTGCTCGGGCGTCTGCTCCTCGATCGGGGGCTGATCCAGCTGCTCGAGCATGGTCAGCAGCTGCGCGGCAGCAGGATCCAACGGCATCGGCTCGTCCCCTTCGGTCGTTGCTGCGGGTGACGCTACTCAGCCGGTGCGGGCTCGGCCGGCGGGGCCGCATCCGCCGGCGCCGCGGGCGCGTCCGGTGCGGGGGCCTTCTTCTTCGGTGGGGGTACGCCGATGCTCACCGTCTGGTCGGCCCAGGTCGGCCATCGCCGCCGGCTCACGACCGAGAGGGTCCGCAGCAGCTTCATCGCCTTCTCGTCGGTGTCGGCCGGCCGGGCGATGACGACGCCGGCCCTGACCATGCGGTCGATGATCTCGCGGCCGAGGTCGGTGCGCACGATGGTGAGCGTCCAGTCGTTGTCCTCGCCGATACCGCCCGTGGAGATGTCCGCATGCTCGGCCGCGAAGTCGGGGCACATCTTGCAGCCCTCGCGCGTCCAGGCGTGGCACTCCTTCAGATCGATCTCGTGGTAGGCGCCGTCCTTCATCCAGATCTGGAAGACGCCTTTGATGTTCATCTTCACCATGTCCTGCTTCTTCAGCCCGTACTTGGCCTCGAAGAGCTCGGGGAAGATGGAGTCGTCGAAGGTCTTCGAGCAGAGCAGCCCGACGTTGAACACGAACGGCTTGCCCGACTTGCCCACCTTGCGGTGCCACATGACGGGTGGCACCGACGACTGGCAGCTCATGCCCACCAGCGCCAGCTTCGAGAAACCTTCCTCGAGCGCCTGCTTCACGGCCAGCGTGTTGGCCGAGTACGTGTAGCGGCTGCCCGCCGAGGCCAGGATCTCCTCCTTGTTGCGGGCCAGGCCCGGCATGGCCTTCCACGTGGATCCGCCGCCGTCCGCATCGCTGGTGAGGAACGACGTGAGCGCGCAGTCGATGTAGCCCTCGTCCATGGCCCAGATGAGGAGCGCCGACACGAACCCGCCGTCCTGGCCGATCTTGTGGACGTAGTCGTCGCTGGCGCGGCACAGGAGGATGTCCTTGGTGATGCCGTACATCTCGCCTGGCTCGCGGTCGTGGCCGAAGAGGTGCTCGTTGGCATCGGGCTCCCACGCCCGAAAGCGCGGGCAGGCGCGGGTGCACGAGGTGCAGCCCTTCTCGCCGTGGATGCAGTCGTCCAGGCCCAGCTCCTCCTCCAGGTGGAAGGGCTTGTAGGCGCCCATCTCGTGCTCGTAGCCGATGACGTCGTGCGGGCAGGCCACCACGCAGCCGGCGCAGCCGGTGCACAGCCCGGTGGTGATGACCTCGGCGTAGAGCTCCTTCCACTGGTTCGTCCAGCGGGCCGCTTTGGGTGGCGACGCTTCGGTCAGGGTCATTGCTCAACCTTAGGCAGCCTGGGCCGGCCCCCCGCTCATCGGCCTTAGGCTGTGGCGAGCGCCTGCATCGAAGGGGAACACGTTGAGCATCCTGGGGAACCGTGTCGTCCGCGTCGAGGACCCGAAGCTGCTGACTGAGGGTGGCAGCTACATCGACGACATGGTGCTGGTGGGTGCCGCCCACGTCACCTACGTGCGGTCGTCCATGGCCCATGCTCGCATCACCGGCATCGACGTCTCGGCGGCGCTCGAGGCTCCCGGCGTCGTCGCTGTCATCACCGCCGACGATCTCGACCTGGCTCCGTTCCCCGTGGACATCTTCATGCTCCCCGACACGATGCCGCGCTCTTTCCTCGCCCGTGACACGGTGCGCTTCGTGGGGGAGGCCATCGCCGCGGTGGTGACCGAGGATCGCTACCAGGGTGAGGACGCGGCCGAGCTGGTGGTGGTCGACTACGAGCCGCTCCCGGTCGTGGTCGACGCCGAGGAGGCGCTGGCCGGCGACATCCTGCTGTTCCCCGACGTGGGCACCAACGTCTGCTTCGAGATCCCGGGCGCCGGGCTCGACTTCGGCGAGTGCGAGGTCGTCGTGCGCCAGCGCATCAACAACCAGAAGGTGGCGCCTTGCCCCATCGAGGTGCGCGTGGCGGCTTCCCGGTGGGATGACGATGGCCGACTCCACCACTGGTCGAGCTCGCAGGGTGCCCATCCCGTGCGCGAGCGGCTCTGCGAGGTGTACGGGTTGGCGCCCGAGCAGATCCGGGTCATCACGCCCGATGTCGGGGGCGGCTTCGGAGCCAAGGGCTTCTCCTACCCGGAAGAGCTGCTCGTGCCGTGGCTGGCGCGCCGCCTCGGCCGCCCCGTGCGGTGGTTCGAGTCGCGCAGCGAGTCCATGCTCGGCCTGGGGCACGGCCGGGGCCAGGTGCAGGACGTCACCATCGGTGGCATGCGTGACGGCAAGGTGCTGGCCTACCGCCTCGAGATCATCCAGGACACCGGTGCGTACCCGCGCATGGCCGGCATCCTGCCCTTCCTCACCCGCATGATGCTCACGGGCACCTACGACATCCCGCAGGCAGAGTGCGTGGCCCGCAGCGTCGTCACCAACACGGTGCCGATGGTGGCCTACCGGGGCGCGGGTCGCCCCGAGGCCGCCGCCGCCATCGAGCGCGCCATGGACCTGTTCGCGGCCGAGATCGGCATGGACCCGGCGGACGTGCGCCGGCGCAACCTCGTGCCCGCTGACGCCTTCCCGTTCACGACGCCGACCGGAACCACCTACGACTCCGGGCAGTACGAGCGGGCCATGGACCTCGCCCTCGAGGCCTCCGGGTACGCCGAGCTGCGGGCCGAGCAGCGACGCCGCCGCGAGGCCGGTGACGTGCGCCAGCTGGGCATCGGTCTGTCGGTGTACGTGGAGATCACCGCGCTGCAGGGTGGTTCCGAGTTCGCCGACGTGATGGTCCTCGACGACGGCAAGGTGCGCGTCCTCACCGGCACGTCGCCCCACGGCCAGGGCCACAAGACGGCGTGGGCCATGCTCGTCAGCGACCGGATGGGCGTGCCGATCGAGGACGTCGAGGTGATCTTCGGTGACACCGATGTGGTGCCCCAGGGTGGGCTCACGGGTGGGTCACGCTCGTTGCAGCTCGGCGGCACGAACGTGTGGCGAGCAGCGGGCTTCGTCGTGGACCAGGCCCGCGACCTCGCGGCCCGTCTGCTCGAGGCCGACCCGGCCGACGTGGTGCTCGACGCCGACGCCGGCCGGTTCCACGTGGCCGGCACCCCGGCGCGAAGCCTGGGCTGGATCGAGCTGGCCGCCGCCGCGGAAGAGCACCTCGGTGGGCCGTTGCGCGGCGAGGGCGATTTCGCTCAGGAAGGCGGCACGTTCCCGTCGGGCGCCCATGTTGCGGTCGTGGAGGTCGACGTCGAGACGGGCAAGGTGCAGCTGACGCGCCTCGTCGCCGTCGACGACGCCGGCCGCATCCTCAACCCGCTCCTGGCGGAGGGCCAGGTGCACGGCGGCCTCGCGCAGGGAGCGGCCCAGGCCCTGCTCGAGGAGGTGGTCTACGACGAAGACGGCAACCCGCTGACGTCGAACCTCGCCGACTACGCCGCCATCTCGGCCGCCGAGCTGCCCAGCTTCGAGACCGTCCACCTGGAGACGGAGAGCCCGCTCAACGAGCTGGGCGCCAAGGGCATCGGCGAGTCGGGCACGATCGGTTCGACACCCGCGGTGCAGAACGCCGTCGTGGATGCGCTCGCTCACCTGGGTGTTCGCCACATCGCCTTGCCGGCCACGCCCGAGCGGGTGTGGCTGGCCATCGCCGCCGCCAGCGCCTGACGGGCGTCGCGCTGCGACTTGGGACGTAGGCGGTCCGGCCCGCCAGACTCGGGCGCCATGGGCACCTTCCCGCAACCCGACCTGTCGGGCATCCGCCGCCACGACGTCACGGCCAACGGCATCCGCATCCACGTCGCCGAGCAGGGCGACGGGCCGATGGTGCTGCTCGTCCACGGCTTCCCCGAGTCGTGGTACTCGTGGCGTCACCAGCTACCGGCCCTGGCTGCGGCCGGTTACCGGGCGGTGGCTGTCGACGTGCGGGGCTACGGGCGCTCGTCGAAGCCCGGGGCGATCGACGCCTACCGCATGACCCAGCACGTGGCCGACAACCTCGGGGTGGTGCGAGCCCTCGGTGCGGAGCAGGCGGTCGTGGTCGGCCACGACTGGGGCGCGCCCATCGCCGGCTACTCCGCCTTGCTGC
>CAZTVJ010000002.1:0-2960 GCA_964616935.1 uncultured Acidimicrobiales bacterium
ACCTGCTGGCGGGTCACCAGCCCGCCGTCCACCTTCGTGAACACGGCCGAAACCGGTCGGCCCTCGTAGCGGAACGTCGGCCATGCCTCGCCGGTAGCCAAGCGGTCGGCAGCCTGTGCCTTCCGGCGGGCCCGCAGCAGCTCGACGACGCCGGGCGACAGGTGATGGGTGCCGGCCGCTCCCGCGTTCTTCGTCGGACCAAGCATGACGCCGGCCCGGTCCACGTACACGGCCGCTCGGCGAACGACGGCGACGCCCTTGTCCAGATCGACGTCCTCCCAGGCCAGCCCCAACACCTCCGACACGCGCCAGCCCTGCACGAACAGCAGCGCCACGGCGGCGCCGAACCGGTCTGCACCGGCCGCCTCCACCAGCCGGCGCGCCTCGTCGGCAGTCAGGGCCCGCTTCGACGAGCGCACCACCTTCGGCGCGGCTACGCGATCGACCGGGTTGGCCGCGATCAGCTCGTGGATCACGCCCTGCTCGAGCACCTGGTGCAGCGTGACCCGCAGGTCGCCGACCGTGCCCGACGACAGGCCCGACTTGAGCAGCTCCGACTGCCAGCGAGCGACGTGCTCGGCCCTCACGGCTCGCACTGGCATCACACCCAGAGTCGCGGTGATCCGCTCGACGCGGCCCGTGTACTTGCCGAGCGAAGAAGGCCGCACCCGGTGGCGAGCGACGGTGTCGAGCCACCAGGCCGCCAGCTCTGCCACGGTCGTGTCTCGATCGAACGTGCCCGACTGGGTCTGGGCCAGCTCCTCCAGCTTGGCGGCGCGGCGAGCGATCGCCTCGTCGCGCGTCCTGCCCCGGACGCGTCGACGGCGGGCATCACCGGGCACGAAGTACGTCGCCCTCCACGAGCCATCGGCGTCGCGGTAGATCGAGCCCTCGCCGTTCGAGGCCTTCCCGTGGACGCGAACCGACCCGTCGGCGCCGACGCTTCGCTTGCCAGCAGTCCTCCGGGACATGGTTCGAATCCCTTCCGAGCCGGGAGCAACCCGGGAGCAACGCCCCCCGAAATGGGAGCAACACCGGGAGCAACGCTCGGCGGGCAGCCTAGGACCGCCAGGGACGGCTGGCAACGAATTGCCTGGTCAGCGAACTGAAGATTGAATCTCAGCGCACGTCGGCGAACACCCAAAGATTCCGCCGCGGAACGGGAGGGATTCGAACCCCCGGCCCATTGCTGGGCGCCCGCTTTCAAGGCGGGTGCATTCGTCCGCTCTGCCACCGTTCCGCCCCGGACGCTAGGCGCTCAGAAGTAGGTCGCCGCGGCGTTCTCGGGACCACTGGCTGCGCGACGCGCTGTCCCACGTCCCGAGAATTCCTAGCCCGCTGGAAGCTGAGACCGGGCGAGGCCATGGCGCTCGGCCAACGGCTACCCGATCTGGCGGCGGAGGTCGGTGACCCAGTCGTCGGCCTGGCGCCACCGGGCATCGGCGTGCTCGCGTGCCGCGGGCGCGGCCTCCCCCGCAGCGGGATACGAGCCGAGGAACTTCACCATCCCCTGCTTGGCGTGGATGTCGCGGAGGCAGTCGGCGAGCAGCTCGTCCGCGATGTGGCCCTCGGCGTCGATGATGAAGCAGTAGTCGCCCAGCCCACCGGCCTTGGTGGGTCGGCTCTCCAAGCGCGACAGGTTGATGCGGCGCGCCGCGAACTCCTGCAGGATCGAGATGAGGCTGCCCGGCTCGTTGGCCCGCTGGTAGACGACGAGCGACGTCTTGTCGTGGCCGGTCGGCGCCGGAATGCGCTCTCGACCGACCAGCACGAAGCGGGTCTGGTTGCCGTCCGCGTCGGCGATGTCGGCGGCGATCACGTGGAGGTCGTAGATGGACGCCGCGATCATCGGCCCGATAGCGGCAGCTCCCGTGGCCTGTTCCCGCCCGACCGTCTGGGCCGCCTCCGCCGTGGAGTTGGCCGCTCGAACGTCGATGTCCGGCCGGCCCCGCAGGAAGCGCGTGCACTGCCCAGTGGCCACGGGGATCGAGTAGATGACCTTCACGTCGGCCAGCGCCGTGCCCCGCGGCGCAAGGAGGCAGTGCTGGATGTCGAGCACCACCTCTCGTTGGATGTAGAGGTTGTGGGTGAAAGCAAGCGCATCCTGCGACAGGTTCACCGTGCCCTCGATGGAATTCTCGATGGCCACGAACCCCAGATCGATCTCCTCCCGCTCGACCGCGGCAAGCACCTCGGGCATGGTGCGGAACGGCACCAGCTCGTGGGCGGCGAGGTCGGCCTGCGTCAGCAGGGCCTGTTCGGTGAAGGTGCCGAGGGGCCCGAGAAAGCCCACGCGCGGCGTCGAGGTGTCGTTGGCGGGCACGGGTTGCCAGGATAGTGACGTGGACACCGACGACCTGCGGGCATTCCTCGACCGAGTGGTCACCGGCGAGGTGACGCCCGACGAGGCGGTCGCTGTGCTGCGCCGCCTGCCGTTCGCCGACCTGGGTTACGCCCGCATCGACCACCACCGCGCACTGCGCCAGGGGCTGCCCGAGGCCGTGTACGGGCCGGGAAAGACCCCCGAGCAGTGCGCCGGCATCATCGAGGAGCTGCTGAGCCAGGGCAACGGCCCCGTCCTGCTGACGCGCGCCAGCCCTGCGCAAGCCAAGGCGGTGCTCGCGGCGCACCCCGAGGCGACCCAGACCGGGACCACCCTCGTGTGGCGCCCGCTGCCCCCCGACCGGACCGAGCGCATCGTGATCGTCACGGCGGGTACCGCCGATGCCGACGTAGCCGACGAGTGCGCCGCGGTGCTGACGGCGCATGGTCTGGGTCCCCGGAGGATCAACGATGCGGGCGTCGCCGGCCTGCACCGGCTGCTGCCTCACGTCGACGAGCTGGCCGAGGCCGACGTCGCCGTGGTGATCGCCGGGATGGAGGGCGCGCTCGCCAGTGTGGTGGGTGGCCTCACGAGCGCACCGGTCATCGCCGTGCCCACCAGCGTCGGTTACGGTGCG
>CAZTVJ010000003.1:0-6833 GCA_964616935.1 uncultured Acidimicrobiales bacterium
GGGCGTGGGCCCGGGCCAGGACGACGCCGCACTTGGTGGCGAACTCCACGAGCCGAGGGGCGATGAGCTCGCCGTCCGGGATCACCTTCATGTCGCGGAACTGGCGCACGTAGAAGTCGTCGCCGCCAACCGTCGTCCAGCCCACGAAGATGTCGGTTGCGCTCTGGATGTAGCGCTGGCCGGCGACCACCCGTTCGCCGTGGTTGGTGTGGAGACTGGCTCCGCAGAAGGGCTCGTAGACCGACGGTCCGGCCTGCTTGATCTGGAGGAACAGCGGGTCCTCGCCGTTGCGGCCTTCGAACAGCGCGAGGTAGACGCGCATCCCGACGCTGCCCACGCCCACGACTTGGCGCACCCTGTCCACCAAGACAAAGCGTTCGAAGAGGTGCCCGCGGTTCTCGGACAGCGTGCCGCGGTACGCCGCAAGGATCTCGTCGGTGAGCGCCGCGTTCTCGTCGTCCAGGCGGATTCTCCGGATCGGTTCCTCGGTGATGCGGAGCCGGCCGTCGTCGGCGCGCTCCGTGAGCTTCTTCGCGGCGCCTTCGCTGGTGCGGCGCCGTGCGCTCCGGTCGATGTGGGTCGCCGCGCGGTCGCGATGCGCCGGCCGGAACGCCGCGATGAGCTGGTCGGCCGTGATGAGGTCGTACCAGATGTCCAGCTGCTTGGCCGTGGTGTAGCCGGCCATGCGTGCTCGATACGAGCGCAAGCAGCTGGCCACGGCTTCCTCGGCGACGCAGGCCTTCACACCACTCTCTCGGGCGAGCACGTGGACGCTGGCCACGAACCGCGCCACGTCCCACTCGAACGGTCCGGGGAGCGTCTCGTCGAAGTCGCGGAGGTCGAACGAGAGCTGGCGCTCGGGGGTGGCCCAGAGCCCGAAGTTGAGGATGTGGGCGTCGCCGCAGAGCTGGACGGTCAGGCCGGAGTCGGGGCGCGCCGCAAGGTCGGCGGCCATGACGGCCGCCGCTCCCCGGTAGAACGTCCACGGAGACGCCGCCATCCGGCCGTGGCGGATGGGCACGAGGTCAGCGAGGCGGGTGTTGCTTTGGGCCACGATGGTCTGAACCGGGTCGTGGCCCCGCTGCGCCGGGTCCCACCGCCCAAGTCCCGGTCTCGGGGCGCGCTGGCGAGCCGCCCGGCCTTCGTCCTGGCGTGCTTCCACGGTCAGGAGCGGGTGGTCGCTGTGCGGCTGGTCGGGGGCTGCCACGTCTCCTCCTGGGCCTGCTCGGGATCCGGCGCACCCTGCCACAACCGGTCCAGCCGACTTGGGTCGAGGAGGGTTCCCAACGGCTGAGCATAGTATGCTCAGAGCATGCTCACCCGACGCCTTCAAGTGCTGATCGACGACGATCGCCTTCACCGACTGGAGCGCGAAGCGGCCCGGCGAAAGGTTCCCGTGTCCGTCCTCGTGCGAGACGCCATCGACGCGCTGTATCCCGTTGACACGTCGGCACGGCGCGCGGCAGCTTCGACCATCCTCAGCGCCGAACCCATGCCGGTGCCTTCTCCGGCGGCGTTGCGCCAAGAGCTCGACGAGCAGCGGGCTCGCCGAGGGTGATCATCGTCGACACCACGGTGTTGGTGTACGCAGTGGGAGACGATCACGAGCTGCGCGAACCGTGCCGCGCCCTCGTCGCCGCCGTAGAAGCGGGCGACCTCACCGCGACGACCACGGTGGAGGTCATCCAGGAGTTCGCTCACGTTCGCGCGCGGCACCGGTCCCGGGCCGACGCGGCGACGCTGGCGAGGAGCTACGCCGCGCTGTTCTCGCCGCTGCTCGTCGTTGAGGCGCCCGACCTGCTCGCTGGACTCACGCTGTTCGAGACGTCCGGCGGTCTCGGCCCGTTCGATGCCGTGCTCGCAGCCGTCGCAGTGCGGCGCGGGGCCCGCGGCCTGGTCTCGGCCGACGCTGGCTTCACCGGCATTCGCGGCGTGCACCACCTCGACCCCGCAGCACCAGGTTTCAGCGCGTCGCTCCTCCCCGATCCCTGAGTCGGCGGCCATGATGGATCGCATGCATCGCGAGGATCGGTCGTTGCGTCAAGCCGTCGCCGACGTGGTCGGGATCGAAGCGCTGTCGCGCGAGGCCATCGCCGACGCGCTCGTGGAGCGTGGGGTCTTGTCGAGCGGCGACGGTCGCGATCGGCTCGACCGGTTCCTCCAGCTCGACACCACCTTCGGCGAGGTGACCAGCGGCGTCATCTGTGTCCCGAAGCTGCTGGAGGGCACGGCCTGGACGGTGTGGGTCGACCCTGATGACGCGGCGCACGACTTCGTGCGCACCCACCCCCACCTGACACCGCTCGGCTGGTGGCTGATCGGCGACGAGGTCTCGCTGCTCGACACCGCCGGCCACACGCTTGGCACCCTCGACACGGACGGCCGGTGGCTCGACGGCGCGGACACCGACGTCGTGACCGGGCCCGAGGGATGGCTCGACGACCTGGCGGGAAGCTGGGCCAGCGTCGAGGTGCTCGGGGGAGGGCTGCGCTGGTCGGCCTGCGCGTCGCCACCCGAGCCCACGGCTGCGCAGGCCGCGGCGATGAAGACCGGGTTCGAACGGGCGGCGCGCCACGAGGCGGTCGACGGGTTTGAGGAGATGCCGGTCGACCTGGAGTTCTGCAGCGGCGACAACCCGATCCTGGAGGCGGTGTTGGCGGATCGGTCGGCGTTCGCCGGCGCCCCCATCGCACCCTTGCCCGCCCTCTACGAGGCGGCCGGGTTGGAGCAGCGCGGGCCGACCATCGCCGCTGATGGTTTCGACTGGGAGGCGCTGCGGTCGTGGCAGCATCGCAACCGGCTCGCGGCCACCTACGGCCTCGAGGAGCGCGGGGTCGAGGCGCTCGTCCTGGTGGTGGGGGCGTGCCAGCTGTTCCTCAGCGGCGACCCCGACGCGCTCGGACCGAGCGAGAATGAGCGCGATGCCGCCGCCACGCTGCTCGCCGGGTTGCTGGAAGACGGTGATGTCGCCGTCGCGTTCTGGGGGGAAGCGCCGACCCGGGGGATCTCGCCCGAGGACATCGGCGAGTTCGTCGACGGGCTGACGTCCCGCCTCGACGGCTTCGTACCGGCCGGGCTCGGGTGGCTTCGAGCCCGGTGCTTCGACGATGCCGGCGACGTCGAGGCCGCCCTCGCGCTGCTGGAGGACGTCGTCACGCCCGACTGCGACCACCTGCCGGCCCTCGTCGAGCTGGCCGGCTTCGCGGCCGACCGAGGCGATGCACCGAGGGCCTTGCGGCTCCTGCGTCAAGCCGGCGTCCCGGAGCGAGCGAGTCTCGACGACGAGGACCACGAACCCGACGACGCCGAGTTCCTGCTGTTCGAGATCGAGGGTTTCGCCACCAACCGCCCGCGGCCGCTCGCGGGCCGCAACGACCCGTGCCCGTGCGGGTCCGGCCGCAAGTACAAGGCCTGCCACCTCGGCAAGGAGCAGCACCCTCTGGCCGACCGCGCCGGGTGGCTCTACCAGAAGGCCGAGCGGTTCCTGCACCGCACCGCCGACCACGAGGTGGCCGACCTGGCCGACGCCATGGCCGGGGACGACTACCGCGTGTACCGCCAGCTGCGGGACAGCCCGGTCGTGGCCGATCTCGCCTTGCACGAGGGCGGGGTGTTCGCCGAGTTCCTCGCCGATCGCAGCGCGCTGTTGCCCGACGACGAGGCGCTCCTGGCCGCGCAGTGGGCGCTCGTCGACCGCGCGGTCTACGAGGTGCAGCGAGTCGACGGTCAGTCGTTGGACCTGCATGACATCGGCCGCTCGGAGGACATCACGATCACCAACGTGCATCCCGACAGCCGGATGCGGCCGGGTGTCGTGCTGGTCGGCCGCCCGCTCCCGGTGGGTGACACCCACCGCGCCTTCAGTGGGTTCCTCGAGATCCAGCGGGCGCTGGTGCGGCCGGTGCTGGACGCCATCGACAGCGGCGATCCGTTCGAGGTGGCTGCAGCGCTGGCCGCGCAGTTCCGGCCGCCCCGGCTGCAGAACACCGACGGTGACGAGATGGTGTTCCACACGCTGCGGTGGCGGCTCGGCAATGCCAAGGCGGTCGATGCCGCCCTGGTCGGGTCGGGTCTACGAACGGGCGGCGACGGCACCTGGTCGCTGGTGCGCGATTCGGCCAACCAGTCCGACACGGTCATCGCGTCGTTGCGGCTCGAGGGCGACGAGCTGATCGGTGACGTGAACTCCGACGAGCGGGCGGCCGCGCTCCGCTCGCTGGTCGAGGGCGCGCTGCCTGACGCCGTGCTGCTCGATGACGAGGCCCGTTCGATCGATGAGGCGATGGCGGACTACGACCCTGCCGACGCGCCACCGCCGCTCGACCACGACGACTCGATGGTGCGCGACGTGCTCGCCCAGTTCGTCGCCGAGTACGAGCAGCGCTGGCTCGACGAGTCGATCCCGGCATTGGGGGGCAGGACGCCGCGAGAGGCGGCGGAAGACCCGATCGGCCGGGAGGAGCTGCGCCAGCTCCTGGGCTCGTTCCCGAGTGCCGCTGGGAATCCCGGCGCCATGGACCCTGACCGCCTGCTGGCAGCGCTCGGCCTGGACGGCGATTCGTTCCCGTCCTGAGCGAGCCAGGCTGGTCGTGCGTCGACTGCTAGTCGCGGGCGAACCAGGCTCGCACTTGCGCCTCGTGGTCCACGAACCGCTCGCCGGACACATCCACGACGACCTTGTCGATGGTGCCGCCGGTGAAGCGGAAGGGCGCGGTGTAGGCCGGAGTCACCGGTGATGCGCTGTCGCGCCCGACGCAGATCCCGTCGCCGACCAGGCAGAACGCACCGGGCTGGGTGACGATCGGGCCGCTGCCCACCTGCTGGTCGTCCATGTAGAGGTTCAGGGTGCCAGCGAAGCCCGGCATGGCCGGGTCGGGGTTGCGACCGCTCACGACGAACTCGGCGGTCAGTAGGTGCGAACCAAGCTCGAGGTCGCGGTCGGCCACCACGTCCTGCAGGTGGGTGCCCACCCAGTTGAACGTGTACCGCAGCCGCCGATCCTGCACGTACAAGCTGTGACCGCCGGCCACGCCGCCATGGGCGAAGAGCACGCCCTGAGCATCGGCCGACGCAACGTCGACGCCGGCCGCGATCGTGTACGAGCGGCCGTTGATGGCTACACCGGCCTCCTCAGGCACATCGGCGCAATCCGGGTAGTACTCGTACTGGTCGCGGGGCTTCCCGGGCTTGGGCCGCTCGGCCAGGATCTGCTCGAGGGCGGTGCGGTCGTCGAGCGGCAGGCCGTTGAAGATGCCGGCGTTGTAGAACCACAGGCTCTTCAACGTCTCCAGGCGCACGGGTTCTTGGTCCGCCAGGTTCTTGGACTGCGCCCGGTCCTCGTCCAGGTGGTAGAGCTCCCACACGTCGGTCTCGAACTTGCCCCAGCCACTGATCGGCGGGTGGACGGTGCAGGCCAGCCAGCCTTGGTGGTAGATCGAGCGCTGGCCCAGCATGGCGTAGAACTGGGTGTCCTTGGCGGGCGCGCTGGCGTCGGTCAGGGCGGCGGCGAAGCTCTCACCCTCGATGCGGTTCTGGGTGTAGCCCTTCAGCACGTCGGGCGGCTCGATGCCGAGCAGGTCGTAGATCGTCGGGACCACATCGACCGCGTGGATGTACTGCTGGCGGGGGGTGCTGTCGGCGTTGATCTTGGCCGGCCACGACACGAAGCACATGTCGGACACGCCACCCTCGTAGCCCGCCCACCGCTTCCAGTACGGGAATGGGGTGTCCAAGGCCCACGCCCAGCCGGTGTTGTAGTGGTTGTAGGACTTCGGGCTGCCCAGCTCGTCGATGTGGGGCAGGGTCAGCTCGGTCGAGTCGGGAACCCCGTTGAAGAAGCGCCACTCGTTGAAGCTGCCGTTGGGACCGCCCTCACCGCTGGCGCCGTTGTCCGAGATGACCACGACGAGCGTGTTGTCGAGCTGGCCGGACTGCTCCAAGTAGTCGAAGACACGACCCAGCTCGTGGTCGGTGTAGGAGATGAAGCCCGCAAAGACCTCGGCCATGCGGGCGAACAGGCGGCGCTCATCGTCGCTCAACGACCCCCACGGACGCACAGTGTCCAGCGCGGGCCAGGGCTGGCCGTCCGGCCCGGTGGAGGTGGGCTCGCCGTGGGGGTTGATAGGCGAGAGCTCGGTGTTCGCCGGCAGCAGGCCGAGCGCCTTCTGGCGCTCGAGGATCCCGGCGCGGATCGCCTCGTAGCCTTCGTCGAACTTGCCCTTGTACTTGTCGGCCCACTCCTTCGGCACGTGGTGCGGCGCGTGGCCCGCCCCCGGCGCGAGGTAGAGGAAGAACGGCTTGTCGGGATCGACGGCCTTGGCGTCACGGATGAAGCTGATCGCCTTGCCGGCCAGGTCCTTGGAGAGGTGGTAGCCCTCTTCGGGCGTGGCGGGCGGATCCACCTGGTGGTTGTCCGACACCAGATCCGGGTACCAGCTGTTCGTCTCACCACCGAGGAAGCCGTAGAACCGCTCGAAGCCGCGGCCGAGGGGCCACCGCCCCTTGAAGGCGGCCATGTTGGCTTCCTCGCCGGGGCAGATGTGCCACTTGCCGACGCAATAGGTGTTGTAGCCGCGCGCGGCCAGCACCTCGGAGATGAAGCCGCTCTCGAACGGGATCCGCGTCGAGATGCCGGGGAAGCCGGCGCTGAACTCGGCGATGGTCGCCATCCCGTTGGTCGTGGCATTGCGACCCGTCAGCAGCGACGCTCGAGTGGGTGAGCACAGGGCTGTGGTGTGGAAGTTGGCGAACTTCACCCCCCGATCGGCCAGGCGGCGCATGTTCGGGGTCTCCACCGGGCCGCCGAACAGGTCCATGGTGGCGTAGCCCAGGTC
>CAZTVJ010000004.1:0-2970 GCA_964616935.1 uncultured Acidimicrobiales bacterium
TCCGACGTCCTGAGCAAGGAGGCCGTCGAGCTGAAGTACTCCGACCTCGAAGCCCTGATCGTGGCCATCGGCGAGCACCACATCTCCGGCAAGTCGGTGGCGCAGCGGCTGGCACGACGCTTCCGCAGCGGCGAGGAGGAGGAGCAGCTCCCGGTCACCGTTCGCCAATCGAAGCGCCAGCGCAAGTCCAAGAGCCCCGTCGGCGTGCACGTCGAGGGGCTCGACGACGTGATGGTGCGGCTGTCTCGTTGCTGCACGCCGGTGCCAGGCGACGAGATCATCGGCTTCATCACGCGCGGTCGCGGCGTCAGCGTGCATCGCAACGACTGCGCCAACGCGGTGTCGCTGGCGGGCGCCCAGACGGCTCGCATGATCGAGGTCGAGTGGGACAGCGAGGCCGGGCAGTCGTCGTTCATCGCGTCGATCGAGGTGAAGGCGCTCGATCGCTCGAAGCTGCTTCGCGATGTGTCGAACGCCATCAGCGACCACCAGGTGAACATCGTCGCCTGTTCGACGCACACCGGGTCCGACCGGATCTCCAAGATGCGCTTCGATTTCGAGATGGCCGACCCGGGACACCTGGACGCGGTGCTGCGCACCATCCGCAACATCGACGCGGTCTACGACGCGTACCGCATCGTGCCTGGTGCGAAGGTCCGGTAGCGGCGAGTCAGGCCGAGCCGGCGTCCCGGCGCCCCGGTCGGGTCGCGACGATCAGGAAGAGACCGAGCGCCACGAAGGCCGAGGACAGGAGCACCGGGGCCAACCCGCCGCCACCGGTGGGCACCAGCAGAGGTGTCGTCGTCGAGGCGGGGCCCTGTCCCGGGACCCGGACCGTGGCCGTGCCGACGTTGTTGGCCGGGTCCGGATCGGGCGTGGTCGATCCGGCCGTGATCCGGACCATCAAAGGCGTGCCGGCCGGCGTGGCGGAGGTGTCGAGGGCGAGCGAGGCGAGCACGGACTGGGAGCTGATGAGGGGTCGAGGGTAGCGGCAGGAGGCTGTCGCGCCGCCCGGCTCGACGGTGCACTCCACGGTGGCCACGTTGCCGTTCGCGAACCGCGCGGCGGCCGGGATGGTGAAGGTCACGATCACGCCTTGGGCCGGCGCAACGCCCTGGTTGGTGACGTCCCAGAGGAACAGTGCGGTCCCCACTGGGGGTGCTGCTGCCGGTGCCACTGACGTCACGGCAAGGTCGGCTGACACGCCGCCCGGAACCGTCGGCACGGGCCCGCCGGCGAGTGTGACCGGCACCGCCGCGGTGTTGTTCGAGGGGTCGGGGTCGGGCGTGGCGGACGAGATCTGCACGCCGATGCTCAGCGCGCTGCCAGCGGGCAAGCCCGTGTTGGTGAACGTGACGACGGCCGAGGTCTGCAGCCCTGCGGCTACCGGCGGCGACGGCCAGGTGCACGTAACGAGTCGCGCCGTGCTGTCGAGGGCGCACGTCTCCACGGTGGCCACCGACCCGCGAGCGAAGTCCAGGCCCGCGGGCACGGCGAAGGTGATGACGGGTGCGGCAGCCGCCCCGGGGCCCTTGTTGACGACGTCCGCATTGATCGTGAGCAGTGACGCGCTCGTCGACGGCGTGGCGCTGGTGACGGCCAGGTCGGCCGAGGCCGGTTGCGCGGACGCCTGCGGGGTCCACAGCAGCAGCCCGCCGACCACCGTCGCAGCGACGTGCCAGCAACGTCCGGCCATAGAGCCTCCCGGATCACCGGCGATGACCACCGCTCGTTGATCGAACCCTACGACGATCGCCGGTTCCGGTCACGCGCGACATCCTCAGCGCAGCGGTTGCCACCACTCCTGAACGACGACGCCCATGCGCTCGTAGTACGCCGCCGCCAGCTCGGACGCGTCCGCCGGGAGGGGTGTTCGGTTCGTCGGCGCCAGTGGAGACCCCCCTTGGACGGGATCGACCCACTCGAAGCGGGTGGATTCGAACAACTCCCGGAACTGCGGGCCGAACTCCTCGTGATGGTCGCTCGTCTGGTGGGTGATGAAGCCGAGCTCGTCGTCGAAGGACTCGAGCGTGTAGTAGCTGCCCGGCTCGGCGCCCCGCCAGATCTCGTACCGGCGCACGTCGGTCTCGTTGGCGTGGGTCGCCCGGTGGAGTGCGAGCGCGATCTCCTCGTAGCGGGCCTCCATGCCCGGCCGGACGCGGAGGTGGGCAAGCAGGGTAGCCATCACGAGATCTTGCCAGCCCGAGGCCAGGGCGGCGGAGCCCGGCCAGCAACTGCGCCGGAGCGCTCGGACCGCTCCACTAGCCTCGACCTTCGTGCCAGAGCTGCGAACCCCCGTCGGCACCCGAGACATCCTGCCGCCCGACAGCGCCCGGTGGCGGCGCTTCGTCGACGTGTTCGCCCAGGTGGTGGAGGCTGCCGGCTACGGCCAGGTGATCCCGCCCATGTTCGAAGAGCTCGCCGTCTTCACCCGCATCGGTGAGGCCACCGACGTCGTGTCGAAGGAGATGTACGACTTCGAGGACAAGGGTGGCCGCCGTCTCGCGCTCCGCCCCGAGCAGACGGCATCGGTCGTTCGAGCCTTCGTCGAGCACCACCCCATCACACCGTGGAAGATCTGGTATGCAGGCCCCAACTTCCGCTACGAGAAGGCGCAGAAGGGTCGCTACCGCCAGTTCGACCAGGTCGGGGTGGAGGTGCTCGGGGCCGATGATCCTTACGCCGACGTGGAGGTCATCGCGCTCGCATGGCGGTTCTATGAGCGGCTGGGGCTCAGCCAGGTCACCCTGTTGCTCAACTCGCTCGGCGACGCCGGCGACCGGGGCCGATACGTCGATGCGTTGCGCACCTACTTCGACGCCGCGCTCGATGCGCTCAGCGAGGAGTCCCGAGCGACGCTGACCCGCAACCCGTTGCGCGTGCTGGACTCCAAGCGCGCCCAGGACGCGACCATCATCGCCGGGGCGCCGCTCATGACGGACTTCCTGTCCGACGCGGCCGCCGCTCACT
>CAZTVJ010000005.1:0-7674 GCA_964616935.1 uncultured Acidimicrobiales bacterium
TGAACACCAGCTCGAACGTGCGGGCCATGCCGATGCCGTCCTCGTGCATCGGGAAGCCCTCGTAGGCCTCGGCGGCGGGGAAGGGCCGATCGGCCATGAGGTAGTACTCGTCGGCGGCGAACACGAGCCGGCGCCCGATCACCTGCAGGAAGGTGCCCTGCCACGACTCGACCTGGTCGACCACGGCGACGGCTTCGGCGGCGGTGTGCGGGCGCATGGTGCGCTCCCGGTTGTAGCGGCTGACGCCGAGCGGAACGACGCAGAGGCTGGCCAGCTCGGGGTACTGGTCCAGCACCCCGGCGAGGGTGTCGTCGAGCACGTCGCCATCGTTCAACCCCGGGCAGCAGACCACCTGGCCGTGCACCTGGATGCCGTGGTCGAGCAGCGCTCGCAACCACCGCAGGCTGGTGGCGCCACGGCGGTTGCGGAGCATCTGGCTGCGCAGCTCGGGATCGGTGGCGTGGATGCTGACGTGCAGCGGCGACAGGCCCTCGGTGACGACCCGCTCGAGGTCGGCCTCCGTGAAGCGGGTGAGCGTCGTGAAGTTTCCGTAGAGGAACGACAATCGGTAGTCATCGTCCTTCAGGTAGAGGCTCGGCCGCAGCCCCGGCGGCAGCTGGTAGATGAAGCAGAACTCGCAATGGTTGTCACACGTGCGCACCTGATCGAACAGCGCCGAGCTCACCTCCGCTCCGAGTAGCTCGCCGGTGCGCTTCGAGAGCTCGATGGTGACGTCGAGCCCGCCGCGACGGACCTCCAGCTCGAGGTCGGCCTCGTCGGCCAGCAACCGCCACTCGATCACGTCCCGGGGGACCTGCCCGTTCAGCGCCAGGACCTCGTCCCCCGGGACCAGTCCGGCCAACGCGGCCGGCGACCCGGGCGCGACGGCGACGACACGGGGCAGGGACATGGCTGCAGGATACGACCGATCGCCTGCTGGCGGCCCGGCGGGGGCCGATAGGTTGGCGGCGACGATGGACGTCGACCGTGTGCTCCTGGCTTCACCCCGTGGCTTCTGTGCCGGGGTGGAGATGGCCATCAAGGCCCTGGCCTGGATGGTCCGGGCCTACGAACCGCCGGTGTACTGCTACCACGAGATCGTGCACAACAAGCTGGTGGTCGATCGCTTCAAGGCGCTCGGCGTGGTCTTCGTCGACGACGTCGACGACGTGCCCGACGGGGCACCCCTCATGCTGTCCGCTCACGGCTCGGCTCCCGAAGTGGTGAAGGCGGCGCGGGCCAAGGGCTCCTACGTGGTCGATTCGGTGTGCCCGCTCGTGACGAAGGTCCACCACGAGGTGCGGGTGCGGGCCGGAAAGGGCTATCGCATCATCTACGTCGGGCACGAGGGCCACGAGGAGGCAGTTGGGACGATGGCGGTAGCGCCCGAGGCCATCCACCGCGTCGAGTCGGTGGCCGAGGTCGACGCCCTCCCCCAGTTCGACGGGCCCGTCGCACTCCTGGCCCAGACCACCTTGTCGCATCGTGATTGGGAGGGCGTGCTCGAGGCGACGCAGGCTCGGTTCCCCGAGCTCTGGACGCCGGGTCGCTCCGACCTCTGCTTCGCGACGACCAACCGCCAAACCGCCCTGATGGCCATGGCGCCGCGCTGCGACACCATCGTGGTCATCGGGTCGGCCAACTCGTCGAACACACTTGCGTTGGAGAAGCTCGCCATCGCGGCGGGGTGCCCGCGCGTGTACCGCGTGAACCACGTCGACGAGCTGCCGGACGATCTCCACGGCGTGGTTGGTGTCACGGCGGGAGCGTCGGCGCCCGAGGAGCTGGTGGACACCGTCCTCGCCCGGCTCGCGCCGCGCGAGGGCGTGGAGGAGGTGCGGATCACGAACGAAGACGAGTACTTCCCGCCGCCTCGAAACATCCGCGATCTCCAGGCCGCGGTCGAGATGGCCGCCACCACGATGCTGGGCGGGCCTCTGCGGGACCGCCCGATCGTGGACGACCGCAAGCTGGCGGCCAGCGAGGTGCTGGCCGGCCTGCACGACTAGTTGCGGGGAACCTCCGTCCAGGCGACGGTGCGGTCGACCCGGACATCGCCCGGCAGCCCCAGCACCCGCTCGCCCAGGATGTTGCGCATCACCTCGGACGTGCCACCCTCGATGGAGTTGGCCCGGCTGCGCAGGAAGGCCTTCTGCAGCGTGTCGGCGCCCATCGCCGTCTCCGGGCGGAGCATCTCGTAGGAGCCGTACAGCATGCCGTCGGCGCCCAGGAGGTCGATGCAGAACTCGTAGATGCGCTTGTTGGCTTCGGCGTAGGCCAGCTTGCCGGTGGAGCCCTCCGGGCCGGGCGTGCCCATCTTGCGGTTGGCCGAGGCTCGCAGGTTCGTCAGCCGGTTCACCTCGGACTCGGTCCAGAGCTTCATCAACGCGTCCTTGGTGGCCAGGTCCTTGCGGTCCTCCGAGAGGTCCTGCCAGATCTTCACGGCCTGGGCGATGGGGCCCGACCCCTTCGGGACGATGGCGCCGCCGATGGAGACACGCTCGTTCATGAGTGTCGTGAGTGAGACCCGCCAGCCGTCGCCCGGCTCGCCGAGACGCTCGGCATCCGGGATGCGGACATCGGTGAAGTACACCTCGTTAAACTCGGCTTCACCGGTGATCTGGCGCAGGGGCCTGACCTCGACGCCGGGGGCCTCCATGTCGACGACGTATGCCGTGAGGCCGGAGTGCTTGGGCACGTTCGGATCCGTGCGGACCACGAGCAGGCCCCACTTCGAGATGTGGGCCAGCGTCGTCCAGACCTTCTGACCGTTCACGATCCACTCGTCGCCGTCGCGAACGCCGCGGGCCGACAACCCGGCGAAGTCCGACCCCGAGCCCGGCTCGCTGAACAGCTGGCACCAGATCTCCTCGCCGGTGAAGAGCGGCCGCAGCCGCTGCTTCTGGGCCTCGGTGCCCCACTCGACGACCGTCGGCCCGCACATGCCGTAGCCGATCGGGTTGCGGAAGTACGGGTTCGGACCGCCAGCGCCGAAGATGCGCTCGTTGATCGTCCGCTGGAGCTTCGGGTTGAGCCCGAGCCCGCCGGCGCCGACCGGGAAGTGGACCCACGCCAGGCCCTTGTCGTACTGGGCGCCCAGGAAGGTGGTGGCAGTGGTGGCAGCCGGCGGGAACTCCCGTAGCAGCTCGTCCACCACGTCGGCGACCTGCTGCTCGTCGGTCCCGGCAGGGCTCTCGATCACGGTGCTCATCGATGGGAATCCTACTGATCGGCCTTCGGCGCAGCCGAATCCCGAGGGGTGCCCGTCAGTTGTAGGGCGCCAGGAGGCGGGTGAGCTCGGCTCGCTCCGGCGCGCCCGCATCGGGCAGGAGCGCGCGCAGGCGCGCCACCCACACGAGCGAGTGGTGGTCGCCGCGCTCTTGGTAGATGGCACGGAGGTTCGCCAACATCCTGGCGAGGATGCTCCACGGCCCGATGGGATCGAGCCAGGCCGGATCCCACGGGCTGGTCGGCCCCGCGAGGGAACGGTGCAGCCGCTGGCACCCCGCCTCGTCGAGCATGCGGCCCTCGTGGAAGGGGTCGACGAACACTGCCGGGTCCACCTTGTCCCGCACGAGGAAGTGGCCCGGCATCCCGACGCCGGTCAGCGGCACGCCGATGCGCCGCCCGACTTCGAGGGCCAGCACCGACAGCGAGATCGGGATGCCCAGCCCTCGGTCGAGGACGTCACACAGCAGGGAGTTGCGGGGGTCGTAGTAGTCGTCCCGATTGCCGCGAAAGCGGCCGCCCCGGAACAGGTGGGCGACGAGGCTGTCCAACGTCGGGGTGGGGCATGCCTGGGCCAGCGAGTCGAGGCGACCGAGGTACGTGCCGATGTCCAGCCCGGGGTGAGCGTGAGCGGCGATGAGGAGTGTGGCCCGGTCGAGCGGGACGGCTGCGTCGGGCAGCCTGGCGAGCTGCGCGAACTGTGACGTCGCCTCCACGCAGCCAACGTACCTTCGGCTACCTTCCGGCCAATGTTCCCGGGAGACTTCGCCACCACCACACCGGATGCGCCGGCGCAGATCATGGCCGGGTCCGGCGCGGTGCAGACCTACGCCGAGCTCGACGCCGCAGCGAACCGCCTCTCCCAGCTGTTCGCTTCCCTCGGCCTCGTACCGGGCGATCACGTTGCGTTCTGCCTGGAGAACCACCCGAGGTTCTTCGAGGTCGCGTGGGGCGCGCACTACGCGGGACTCCGCTACACCGCGGCGTCGTCGCGTCTCACCTCCGGCGAGCTCGAGTACATCCTGAACGACTGCGGCGCCCAGGTCTTCATCACGTCGCGCTACAAGGCGGACCAAGCCACCGAGATCACCGCTGCCACTCCTGGCGTGCGCCTGCGCCTGATGCTGGACGGCGCAGTGGACGGGTACGAGTCCTACGAGGAAGCGGTTGCCCGCTTCCCCGCCGAGCCGTTGCCCGACCGCCGCGAGGGCGCCGACATGCTCTACTCCTCGGGCACGACCGGGCGACCGAAAGGTGTGAAGACCCCGGTGCCAGACGTCCCCCTCGGGACCGATCCCCCGCTGCTGACCCTGGCCCAGATGCTCTTCCAGTTCAGCGAGGGCATGGTGTACCTCTCCCCCGCCCCGCTCTACCACTCGGCCCCGCTGCGCTTCAACATGACCGTGCAGCGGGTCGGTGGCACCTCGGTGATCATGGAGCACTTCGACCCGGAGGAGTTCCTCTCGCTGGTCGAGCGCTACCGGGTGACGCACACGCAGGTGGTGCCCACGATGTTCCTGCGGATCCTCAAGCTGCCCCAGGAGGTCCGAGATCGCTACGACGTCTCATCGCTCCAGATGGTCGTGCACGCCGCCGCGCCGTGCCCGGTGGCGGTGAAGGAGCAGATCATCGAGTGGTGGGGTCCGATCGTGCACGAGTACTACGCCGGCACCGAGGGCAACGGGTTCTGCTACGTCGGTTCGCAGGACTGGATGGCCCACAAGGGCACGGTGGGCAGGCCGCTCGTGGGCACCCTGCACATCGTCGGTGACGACGGTGGCGAGGTCGTTGCGGGCGAGTCGGGTGCCATCTACTTCGAAGGTGGCGGCCAGTTCGAGTACCACAACGATCCGGACAAGACGGCGTCGTCGCGCAACGAGCGCGGCTGGTCGACGCTGGGCGATGTCGGCTACCTCGACGACGACGGCTTCCTCTACCTCACCGATCGCAAGGCCTTCATGATCATCTCGGGCGGCGTGAACATCTACCCGCAGGAGGCCGAGAACGTGCTGGTCAACCACCCGAAGGTGGTGGACGTCGCGGTGTTCGGTGTCCCGAACGTCGAGTTCGGCGAGGAGGTCAAGGCGGTCGTGCAGCCGATCGACATGGCCCTGGCCGGACCCGATCTCGAACGAGAGCTCATCGCTTACTGCCGCGACCAGCTGGCTGACGTCAAGTGCCCACGCAGCATCGACTTCCGGGCCGAGCTGCCCCGCCATCCCACGGGCAAGCTCTACAAGCGGTTGCTGAAGGACGAGTACTGGGAGGGCCACGGCCGCAGCCGCATCCTGTGAGCCGGTCTGCGCCGCCGTTCAGGGTGCCACCCGGGCGGCTCGAACCCTGGCCCGGCCGATGCGGATCGCAACGGCAGCCGCTAGGGCCGCGAGCGCGGCGGCCGCCCACGCCGCACTGAAGCCGGCTTGCTCGGCCAGCCAGCCGAACGCGAGCGGCCCGGCCATGGCTCCGAGGTAGGTCCCGGTCTGGGTGATGCCCGTCGCCGCGCCCGGTGCGTCGGGGTTCGCCAGCACGATCGCGAGGTTGAACAAGCCGGGCCAACCCCAGCCCGCGCCGAACGCGACCGGGGTGGCGAGCATGAGAAGAATCGGGTTGCCCGTCGCGATCACCGCGAAGGCGATTGCCCCGAGCGCGAGCATCGCCGCGACCGTGCGCAGGTGACCGCCGCCGAGCCGATCGGCCCGCAGGCCCATCAGCAGGCGGACGCACACGCAGACGAGGCCACCAACGGCGGCGACGACGCCGGCGAAGCCCCGTCCCAGCCCGAACTCGACGCCGGTCGTGACGAAGAACGTTCCCAACGCCCCAGCAGCGGCAGCGCCGAGGCCGATCCCGATGCTGAGCGGGATGAGAGCGGCGCGGGCCGCGGGCGAGCGACGCGCCGCTGGTTGCCGGCCGGGAGCCGGGCACTCTCCGACGGCACCGCCGACGAGGATCACGCCGACGGCGGCGAGCACGGCACCGGCCACGAACGCCCACCGCCAGCCGACGGTGAGGCCGAGGAGGGGTACGGCGAGACCACCGGCGAGGGTGGCGATGGGGATGGCGGACTGCTTGACCGCGAAGGCCAGCCCCTGGCGCTCGCTGGTGACCACCCGGGCGACGTACAGGTTGGCCGCTGGTTGGGCCAGCCCGTTGGACACTCCGCCGACCGCCAGCAGCACGAGCAGCAGGCCGAAGCTCTGAGCGAGCACGGCGATGGCGAGCAGGACGAGCGCGGAGAGCAGCGAGGAGAGCTGCATGGAGTGGACCGGCCCCAGCCGCTCGGTGAAGCGCCCGAAGCCGAACGAGGTCGCCGCCGCAGTGGCGAAGAACGCGGCCGCGGCCAGGCCGAGGGCCGCGGTGCTGAAGCCGAGGTCCTGGCGGATCTGCACGGCCAGCGCCCCGGTCAGGAACGTCGGCAGCACGGCCGCAGTGACCACCACACAGGTCGCGACCAGCGGGCGCGTGAGGGAGACCCGGATCGTGCTCAGGGGTTGATGACGACCAGTCGGGTCTCGGTCATCTCCCGGATGGCGTACGCCGGTCCTTCACGCGTGTTGCCGCTGTCGCGCAGCCCGCCGTACGGCATCTGGTCGGCGCGCCACGTCGGCACCTCATTCACCAGCACGCCCCCGAAGTCGAGCGCGCGGAACGCCTTCACCGCGTTGCTCAGGTGCTGCGTGAAGATGGCCGCCTGCAGCCCGTACTCGCTCGCGTTGGCGAGGGCCAGCGCCTCGTCGAGGTCGTCGTAGGCCTGGACCGTGACCACCGGCCCGAACACCTCCTTGGCGCAGACCTTCATGTCGGGCTGCACATCGACCAGCAGCGTGGGCTGGAGCACGCCGTCGCCGTTGAGCTCGCCGCCCACGACGACCCTGGCACCACCGGCCTGGGCCTCGGTGATCCACCCGACGACTCGATCGCGCTCGCCGGTCGAGATCAGAGCGGACACGTCGGTGCGCTCGTCGAGCGGGTCGCCGACGACGATGGTGGCGACCCGCTCCGCCAGCGCGTCGGTGAACTCGGCGGCGATCGACCGGTGGACGTACACCCGCTGGGTGGAGATGCAGCTCTGCCCGGCGTGGCTGAAGCCGGCCACCTTGATCTTGTCGGCAGCCGTGCGCCAGTCGCCATCGGGCTCGAGGATGACCGGCGCGTTGTTGCCGAGCTCGAGGCCGACCCGTTTGCGCGGCGCTCGGGCCCGGATGCCCCAGCCGACCTCGGGGGACCCCGTGAAGGTGATGAGCGCGATGTCGGGGTGGTCCACGATGGCGTTACCGACGGTTCCACCACTGCCGGTGACCACGCTCAGCTGGTCGGCGGGCAGGCCGCACTCGTCGATCAGCATCTCGGCCAGGGTGATGGCGGAGAACGGTGTCTGGCTGGCCGGCTTCAGCACGACCGGGCAGCCGGCGGCGATGGCCGGCGCCAGCTTGTGCACGACCAGGT
>CAZTVJ010000006.1:0-13366 GCA_964616935.1 uncultured Acidimicrobiales bacterium
GCCCGCTGACCGAGACCGCAGCCGCGGTGGCCAGCGACGCCGCGCCGACCACGAGCACCCGGGTGCGTTGCGGATGGAGACCGAGGCTGGCGGCCTCGTCGTCGCCGACGGCGAGCACGTCGAGCGACCGCCGGCACGAGAGCAGCACCAGCGCCGTCACCAGGAAGTACGGCACGAGGATGCGCACCTCGCCCCATCCGACGGTCGTCAGGCGCCCGAGGATCCACGAGTACACCTGGCGGATGGTCTCTGCGTTGCGCTGCTGGAGGTAGGTCTGGAAGGCCGTGAGGAAGCTGGCCACGGCGACCCCGGCGAGCAGGAGCGACGCCGGCGAGCGCAACCGGTCTCCGGCGGCGCCGACGGCATAGGCCAGGGCCACGGCCAGGAGCGCCCCTGCGAACGCGGCCAGGGGGACCACCCCGCTGGCCGCCCCGGCGACGATCGCGAGCGTGGCGCCGAGGCCGGCACCGGCGGCCGCTCCCAGCAGGTAGGGGTCGGCCAGCGGGTTGCGGAACACGCCCTGGTACGACCCGCCCGAGACCGAGAGCATCGCCCCGACGAGGAGAGCGAGGACGACCCGCGGGAAGCGGAGCTCCCAGACGATGGCGGCCTCCCTGGGGTTCAGATCGGAGGACGCGCTCACGAAGGGAAGTCGGTCGACCAGCTCGGCCACGACGTCGTTCAGCGGGAGCCGGACCGGGCCCAGCACGAGCCCGAGGACGGTCGCCACCAGCACCGCTCCCACCCCGGCCACGAGCCAGCCGGCACCGAGGCGCCGGCCGGACGTGACGCTCGCGGGGGTGGGCGCGGGGGTGACGGCGGCGGTCATCCCGATGCCGGCACCTTGGCGGTGGCATCGACGACGTCCCGCAGGAAGTCCACGACCCTCGGACCCCAGCGCGACGCGACATCGTCGTCCAGGGCAATGACCCCGCCGTCTCTCACCGCGGTGAGCTGGCTCCAACCCGGGCGGGCGGCCACGGTCTCCGCCGACTGCTGGCAGCACTTGGTATCGGCCAGGAACACCAGGTCGGGGTCCTGCTCGAGGATGAACTCGGCGGACAGCTGCGGGTACCCGGAGCCATCCTTGTCCGCGGCATCGGCGATGTTCTCCAGCCCGGCCAGCGCGTAGAGGTTCCCGATGAAGGTCTTCGAGGTGGCGGTGTAGAAGGTGTCGTCGAGCTCGTGGTAGTAGCGCAAGGGCGTCGGGCGCTCGACGACCTCACCCGTCAGCTCGTCGAGGTCGGCCGTGATGCCGGCCACCACCTCGGCAGCATCGCCGACGTTCCCGGTGGCCGCGCCGAGCTGTTCGATCTGGTCGTAGGTGTCGTCGAGGGTCGTGGCTGCCGGCTGGAGGAGCACGGGAACGCCCGTGGCCTTCAGCGCGTCGACCAGCCCTCCGGGATCGTTGCTGGCCACGACGAGGTCGGGCTGGTAGTTCAGGATCGCTTCGACGTTCGGGGTGTAGCCGGAGAGGTCGGTGGTGGGCGCTTCGGCCGGGAAGTTCGACTGGTCGTCCACCGCCACGACCTGCGCTCCGGCCCCAATGGCGAAGAGGATCTCGGTGGCCGTCGCGGAGAGCGAGACGATCTTCGCGGGCCGGCTGGGAATGGTCGCCTCGCCGCCCGCTGTCTTCACGGTGACAGGGAAGGTCGCCGCCGCGGTCGTGGTCGGCGGGAGGGTGGTCGCGGGCGCGGCCGTGGTCGGCGCGGCCGTGGTCGGTGACGGGGTCGTCGGTGGAGGGGTCGTCGGTGACCCGGCTGCATTGTCGTTCGACCCGCACGAGGTGAGCGCGGCGACGCACCCGATCCCAAGCGCAAGGGTGAGGAACCTGCCGGGCATGCGTGACCTCCTGTCGTTCGAGGTGCTGAACAGTCGAACGACAGGGCGCCTGCCGAACGAACCGCCCTTCCTCGAAGGCGTGTTTCGTCAGCCGTCCAGAGCAGGCGACCTGGCTTGCCCTCATGGTCGAGGGATCACAGTTGCGGGACAGCGCCGGGTTCTCACCGGACTTCGCTGCTCGGCCGGACTGCTGCGCACCGTACCAGTGCAGGCTGCTCGACCGCCCGTTGCGGTCGAGCAGCGCGTGCGGTCGCTACCATCGGCGCTTCGTGACGCTCCTCGACCCGATCGATCTGGGACCGCGCACGGCGCGCCACCGGGTGATGCTCGGTCCCCACGTGACGAACCTCGGCACCGGCCGCGCCCTCTCCGAGCGCCACGTCGCCTACTACCGCCGCCGCGCCGTCGGCGGGTGCGGGATCATCGTCGTCGAGGAAGCCAGCGTCCATGCGAGCGACTGGCCTTATGAACGGGCACCGCTCGCCGAGGAGGCGGCCCCCGGCTGGGCAAAGATCACCACGGCGTGCCACGACGAGGGTGCGCTGGTCATCGCGGCCCTGGGCCACGCCGGCGGGCAGGGCTCGTCGGCGTACAGCCAGCGCGAGCTGTGGGCTCCCTCGCGGGTACCCGAGGTGAACAGCCGCGAGGTGCCGAAGTGGATGGAACCCGACGACATCGAGGCGGTCGTCGCCGGGTTCGCCGAGGGCTCGAAGCTCGCCGTCGACGCCGGCTGCGATGGCGTCGAGGTGAACGCGGGCCAGCACAGCCTCGTGCGCCAGTTCCTGTCCGGGCTCACCAACCACCGGGGTGACGAGTGGGGCGTCGATCGCCTCCGCTTCGCTCGGGACGTGCTGGGCGCCGTCCGCGGATCCATCGGCCGAGACCACGTGGTCGGGCTGCGCCTGTCCTGCGACGAGCTGGCGCCGTGGGCCGGCATCACCCCCGACGACGCCCCGGGCATGGCCGTCGCGCTGGCGGAGCTCGCCGACTACGTCGTCGTGGTGCGGGGTTCGATCTACTCCGCGGAGAAGACCCGGCCGGACTTCCACGAACCTCCGGGCTTCAACATCGAGCTCACCCGCCGCATCCGGGCTGCGCTCCCGGAGTCGGTCGCCGTCGTCCTGCAGGGTTCGATCATCGACCCAGCCCAGGCCGAGTGGGCACTCGCGGACGGTGTCGCCGATGTCGTCGAGATGACGAGGGCGCAGCTGTCGGACCCCGATCTCGTCGCGAAGCTGGCCGCCGGAACCCCGGACCAGATCCGTCCGTGCATCCTCTGCAACCAGACCTGCCAGGTGCGCGACCCCCGCAACCCCCTGGTGTCCTGCGTTGGCGAGCCCAGCACCGGTCACGAGCTCGACGACCCGCTGTGGTACGGGAGGACAGCACAGCCACGCGACGTCCTCGTCGTCGGCGCCGGGCCGGCCGGCCTCGAGTGCGCCCGTGTGGCGGCGACGCGGGGCCATCGTGTCCGGCTCGTCGAGCAAACCGACCAGGTCGGCGGCGTCGCGACGCTCCGCGGTCCGGCCGGGCCGCTCGTCGAGTGGCTCGAAGCGGCGTGCCGCCGCCTCGGTGTCGAGGTCGAGCTGGGCCGATCCGCGAGCGCTACCGATCTCGAAGCCGCCGACGTCGTCGTCGCCGCCATCGGAGGCAAGACCGGCGATCACGACTACGAGGTCGCGGACGGCGCCGTCGTGCTCGACGTACTCGATCCCGAGGTCCTCGACGGGCGGCTGCCCGCCCGGGTGGCCATCTGGGACCCGATCGGCGGGCCCATCGCCGTCGCCCTGGCCGACCAACTCGGTGAGACGGCGACGCTCGTCACGCCAGACGCCATCGCCGGCAACGAGCTCTCCCGCACCGGCGACCTGGCGCCGGCCAACGTCCGGCTCCAGCAGCGCGGGGTGAGGATCGAGCGCCGATCGAACCTGATCGCGGTACGGCCCGGTGAGGTCGAGATCGAGCACCGCTTCTCGGGCGCGCGCTCCGTCCTCGCGGTCGACGTGCTCGTCGACTGCGGTTACCGCCTCCCGAACGAGGGGGTCGCGACGGCCCGCATCCGCGCCGGCGACTGCGTCGCGCCTCGCACGATCTACGAGGCGATCCTGGAAGGGCGCCGAGCCGCCCTCGGCGTCGATCGCGTCTGACGAGTCCCCCGTAGTCTGGACAGACCATGGCCTACCGCTACCTGTGGTCGCCGCTCCGGCTCGGACCGGTGACGGTGCGCAACCGCATCGTGTTCAGCGCGCACCTCACCAACTACGCGCAGGACGGACGCCCGACCGAGCAGCACGCGGCGTACTACGAGGCTCGCGCGGCAGGCGGTGCCGGGCTGATCATCACCGAGGAGCACTCCACCCACCCCACGGACTGGCCGTACGAGAAGCTCATCCACGGGTTCCACCGCGAGGTGATCCCGGGTTATCGCCGCATCACCGACGCGGTGCATCGCCATCGGGTGCCGATCTTCGCCCAGATCAACCACAACGGTGGCCAGGCGTCGTCGATGTACACACGGTTGCCCGTGTGGGGACCGTCCGCCGTCGCCGACCCGCTGTTCCGCGAGGTGCCGAAGGCCGTCGACGAGGCCGAGATCGCGGAGATCGTCGCCGGCTACGCGCTCGTCGCAGAGCACTGCGCCGAAGGCGGCTTCGACGGCATCGAGCTCCAGTGCTCGCACTCGTCGATCGTGCGAGGTTTCCTCTCACCGGCGACGAACCGCCGGACCGATCGGTATGGGGGTTCGCTCGAGGACCGGGCTCGCCTCCTGCTCGAGATCGTCGCCGCCGTCCGCACGACCATCGGCGGCGGCCTCGCCCTCGGCGTGCGGCTGTGCGGGGACGAGCTCATCGAGGGGGGCACCACCATCGACGATGCCGTCGCCGTCGCCGAGATGGTCGAAGCCGGCGGGCACACCGACTACATCAACACCTCCATCGGTGTGGCCACGGCGTCGTTGTTCATGATCGAGGCGTCGATGCACGTGCCACCCGGCTACGCACTGTTCATCCCTTCGGCCATCCGCAAGGCCGTCGACCTGCCGGTGATCGGGGTCGGTCGCTTCAAGGACCCGCTCCAGGCCGAGCGGGCGTTGGCCGAGGGGCACTGCGACCTGGTCGGCGTGGTGCGGGGCCAGATCGCCGATGCCGACTTCGTGGCCAAGGCCCGTGCCGGCGCGCCCGAGGAGATCCGCCTGTGCCTGTCGTGCAACCAGGAGTGCGTCGGCCGGATGGGGCTCAACCGGTGGCTCGGTTGCATCGAGAACCCGCGGACGGGGAAGGAGGCCGATCGCATCGGCGTTGCTCGGCGCGTCGCCGAGCCGAAGGACGTGATGGTCGTCGGCGCGGGCCCGGCGGGCCTGCAGGCGGCCATTGCGGCGGCCCGCAACGGCCACCGGGTGACGGTCTACGAGCGGGAACCCGAGCCGGGCGGCCAGGTGCGCCTCGCGGCGACCGTGCCCAACCGCGCCGAGTTCGGTGACCTCGTCCGGAACCAGCTGGCGGAGTGCCGCCGGCTCGGTGTTGCGATCGAGCTCGGCGCGGCGGTGTGGCCCGGGTTCGTGGAGGACCAGCACCCGGCTCACGTCATCGTCGCCACGGGCGCGGAGGCAGCTCGGCCATGGTGGGCTCCCGTCGACGCCGCCCAAGTGGTCGACATCCGCGAGGTGCTGGACGGCTCCGTCCAGCCCTTCGGTGCGGTGGTCGTGATCGACGAGATCGGCTTCCACCACGCCACCTCGGTGGCAGAGCTGCTGGCCGACCGTGGCTGCCACGTCGAGGTGATCACCAACGGCATGGTGGTCGGCCAGGACCTCGGGGTCACCCTCGACATGGAGAACTGGTGGGTGAGGGCGTCGGCCAAGGGCATCGTGCAGTCCACCGACCTGGTGCCGATGGGCATCGAAGGCTCGACCCTCAGCCTGCTCCACCACCCGACGGGTGTCATGCAGCAGCGCACACCCGACTGGGTGGTGCTGGCGATCCCGGCCGCTCCGGTCGAGTGGCTGTACACCGAGCTGAGGGCGCGGGGGGTGAGCGTCGAGCGCGTGGGCGACTGCGTTGCACCCCGCCGCGCCCACGCCGCCGTCATCGAGGGTGAGCGAGCGGGGTCCGCCGTCCCATGATCGCTGTCGTGGTCGTGCGTGCCGGTGCGCTGCCCGCGGGTGGCGACGAGGCCGTCGCCGAGTGCGGCGGCCGGGTGGTGCTCGTCGGTGAGGACGTCGCCGTCGCGGCGCACGAGCTGGCGGGCATCGCGACCGAGGTCCGCGGTTGGGAGGTGAAGGGGTTCGCTCCGGGAGGGTGGTCCGTGGTGCTGGCCCCGCTGCTGGAGAGCGAGTCGTCGATCGTGCTCCCGGCGTCGCCGGACGGGCGCGACCTGGCTCCGCGACTGGCCCACGTTCTGGGGTGGCCGCTGCTGGCCGGGGCGATCATGGTCCGTCCGGGGCGTGCCGCGGTGGCTCGCCAAGGGGGGCTGGCCATCGACGACGTCCGCGTGCCGGGTCCATTCGTGGCCACGCTGCAAGCTGGTGTCCGCGGTGTGGAGCGGACGGCTGCCAGCGCCCCCTCGGTCCAGCTGCTGCACCATTCGGCACCTGGCCATGTCCGGGATGCTCAGGTGGTGGAGATCCTGCCCCCCGATGTCGCCACCATGGACCTCGCCGAGGCCCCGCGCATCCTGGGTGGCGGTGCCGGCCTCGATTCGTCCGAGCGGTTCGCGACCCTCGAGCTCGTCGCCCGCGCCTTGGACGCCTCCATGGGGGCCACCCGGGTGGTCACCGACCGCCATTGGGTCTCCCACCAGCGCCAGATCGGCACGACCGGCGTCGTCGTCGACCCACGTCTCTACCTCGCCTTCGGCATCAGTGGCGCCGTCCAGCACACGAGCGGGCTCGGCAAGCCCGAGCACATCGTCAGCGTGAACACCGACCCCTCGTGCCCGATGATGCAGCTCGCGGACCTCGCCCTCGTCAGCGACGCCAACGCCGTCCTCGACGAGCTGGCGGCCAGCCTGGGCATCAGCACCTCGCGGGAGTCCAGCCATGCTTGAGGAACCCAGCGACGGCTTCGATGTCATCGTCGTCGGGGCCGGACCCGCCGGCTCAGCGGCCGCCCTGACGCTGGCTCGCCAGGGTCGCCGGGTGGCGCTGGTCGAGCGTGGGCCCTTCCCCGGCTCGAAGAACATGTACGGCGGCGTGGTCTACCCCCGCATCCTCGACAAGCTGCTCCCGGGCTGGTGGGACGACGTCCCCATCCAGCGCTGGGTCGTCCGCCGAGCCACGATGCTCGTGACGGGAACCCAAGCGCTGACCGTCGACTACCGGACCGACGCATGGGGGCGGCCTCCGTACAACGGGGCCACGACCTACCGGCCGGACTTCGACGCGTGGCTCGCGTCCAAGGCGGAAGACGCAGGAGCACTGCTCCTGACGTCCACCACGGTCACCGGCTTGCGTCGAGACGGTCGGGGCCGGGTCATCGGCGTGCGGACCGACCGACCCGACGGCGATCTGAGCGCCCCGCTCGTGATCGCTTGCGACGGGGTGAACTCGTTCCTCGCCAAGGAGGCCGGCCTCTACGGCCCGGTCGACCCGGCGAACTACACCCTCGGCGTGAAGGAGACCCTCGCTCTCCCGAAGGAGCTCATCGACGAGCGCTTCGGCGTCCGAGATCGCGCCGGCGTCGACATCGAGATCCTCGGCTGCACCCAGGGCATCCCGGGCGGCGGCTTCCTCTACACGAACCTCGACACGGTAGCCGTCGGCGTCGTGCTCAAGCTTCCTGCGCTGGCCGCCCAGCGGGCACGGCCCGAGGAGGTGATCGCCGGCCTGAAGGCCCATCCCGCCATCGCGCCCCTGGTCGAGGGGGGCGAGCTGAAGGAGTACAGCGCCCACCTCATCCCGGAGGCGGGCTGGTCGATGATCCCCCAGCTTGCGGGCGACGGGATCCTCGTGGCGGGCGATGCCGCCGGGCTGTGCCTGGCGGCCGGCATCTGGTTGGAGGGCGTGAACTTCGCCATCGCCTCGGGCATGGTGGCCGGCGACGTGGCCGGCCAGGCGCTCCAACGCGGCGACACGACCAAAGCCGGCCTCGCCGCCTATCGCCAGCGACTCGAGGAGATCTTCGTCCTGCGAGATCACCGGCGCCTGCGGCGGGTGCCGGCACTCGTGCTCAGCGAGCGTGTCCAGCGCCAGTACCCGGCCCTCGTCTGCAACGTCGTCGAGCGACTGTTCCGGGTGGACAACCCAGAACCGAAGCCGGGCCTGGCACGCATCGCCCGAGACGAGGTCCGCCGGGCGGGCGTGCGCGTCCGGGACCTCGCCCGCGATGCCTGGGTGGGCGCGAGGAGCTTCGGATGACGGCCGTCGAGCGCTCACCGTGGCCCGAGATCAGCTTCGAGGATCGCATGGCAACGATCGACTTCCGGGTGTCGCCCGAGCCCCACATCGTCGTCGACGGCGACGTCTGTCGGGGCTGCACGACGCGCGAGTGCATCGTGGCCTGCCCCGCCGACCTCTTCGTCCCCACCGCCGACGGTGGCATCCTGTTCAACTACGAGCAGTGCTTCGAGTGTGGGACCTGCTACCTCGTCTGCAATCGAGCAGGCGCGATCAGCTGGCACTACCCCGAGGGCGGCCAGGGCGTCGTGTTCCGCCGGACATGAAGGCGGTCGAACCGTGACCATTCTGGTCGGTGTCTGCCTGAAGCTGATCGATCGCCGGCCAGCCGTCGACGGTCTGAGCGGCGTCGTTCGCGACGACCCTCGATCCGCCGGGATGTCCGACGCCGACCGAGCCGCGCTCGAATGGGCCCTGCGGGTCGCCGAGCTCTGGAACGGTGAGGTCCTGGCGGTGACGGCCGGGCCGGCCGAGGCCGATGCGGTCCTGCGCGAGGCGCTGGGCGCCGGCGCGACCGGTGCCGTGCGCGTGCACATCGCCACGAGCGCGCCGAGCGAGGTGGTGGCCAGCGCGCTCGCACCCGTGCTCGGCGGCTGCCATCTGGTCTGGTGCGGTGACTACTCACTGGACCGCGGCAGCGGGTCGGTGCCCGCCTACCTGGCCGCCCACCTGGGAGCGGTGCAGGCGCTCGGGCTGGTGGCTATCCAGCCCGAGGAGAGCAACCCCGGCACGATCATCGCGACGCGCCGATTGGACGGCGGTCGACGCGAGCGGGTCCGCATCGTCGCTCCCGCGGTGCTGTCGGTCGAGGGATCGGTGGCCCGGCTCCGGCGGGCTTCGCTGACGGCCACCATCGGCGCACGAGCAGCACCCATCGAGGTGCGTCCTGGGCCCGAGGTGACCGACCACATCGCCCACACGACACGGCCCTACCGACCGCGGGCCCGCGCTCTGCCGGCACCGACCGATGCGTCGGCTCGCGAGCGGATCATGGCGCTGGTCGGGACGTCAGCACCTTCGACATCCGGGCACCCGATCAAGCTCGACCCGCCCGAGGCCGCAGCGCGCATCCTGACTGCGCTCGTCGAGTGGGGCTACCTCGAGCCGGACGGGATCGAGCCGGACGGGTCCGACTCCGGCAGGAACGCACCGTGAGGCTGGGCAGTGCGACCTGGCCGGACGTCGATCCCCGCCACATGATCCTCGTGGTCCCCATCGGATCGTGCGAGCAGCACGGTCCCCACCTCCCCCTCGACACGGACACCAGGATCGCCGTGGCCCTCGGCGAATCGCTGGCGATTCGCCGGGACGACATCGCCGTCGCGCCACCCATCACCTACGGGTCGAGCGGTGAGCACGCCGGCTTCCCGGGCACTTTGTCCATCGGCCAGGACGCTCTCGAAGTGGTGCTGGTCGAGCTCGTCCGCTCGGCCGACGAGTTCCGCGGCGTCATCCTCGTGAACGGTCACGGGGGCAACGCCGAGCCGGTGGCCCGCGCCGCCGCGACGATGGCGGACGAGGGCCGGCGCGCCTTGCCGTGGGCGCCGAGGCTGGCGGATGGCGACGCTCATGCCGGGCGGACGGAGACCTCCCTGCTGCTCGCGCTCGACCCCACCGTCGTTCGCCTCGATCGCGCCGTGTCCGGAGTGACGGTGCCGATCAGTGAGCTGTTGACCACCCTGCGCACCAGCGGCGTTCGATCCGTCGCTCCCAACGGGGTGCTGGGCGACCCGACCGGGGCTTCGGCCGCGGAGGGGTCTCGATTGCTGGAGACCCTCGGCCAGGATCTCGCGGGTGCCGTGGCGCGCTGGATCGACGCCTGGGCATGACCCGCTACGTGCTGGACGTCGGGGCACGCCGCACCGACGGCGGCCGCGTCCTGCTGGGTGGCTCGCCGCTCACCCTCTTCCGGCTCGGTCCCGCCGGCGCCTCCGTGATCGACGCGATCGAGCGAGGCGAGGACCCGGTAGGCGCCTGCCCCTCCCGCGCCGATTCGCCGGCGATTCGCCGGCTCATCGACCGCCTGGTCGATGGCGGGGTGGTGCATCCCCGACCGGCCGGTGGAGCGGCGCAGGTCGCTGAGGTGAGCGTCGTGATCCCCGTCCTCGTTCGATCCGACGGCGACCACCACAGCGACCACCACGGCGACCGCGACCACGGCCACGGCACGGGCCGCCGCCGCATCACGGACCTGATCGACAGCCTCGGCCGCACGGGGCCGGTGATCGTCGTCGACGACGAAAGCCATCCTCCCCTGGACGACATCCCCGGCGCGACGGTCGTGCGGCGCGCCACGAACGGCGGGCCCGGCGCCGCCCGCAACACCGGCCTGGCCCTCGTCACCACACCGTTCGTCGCCTTCCTGGACGCCGACACACGGCCGCAGCAAGGCTGGCTCGAGCACCTCCTCCCCCATCTCGACGACCCCCGTGTCGGCCTCGTCGCCCCCCGCGTCACCAGCTCCGTGCAGGGGCTGGCTGCTACGCCGCTGGCCCGCTACGAGTCCAGCCGATCGCCCCTCGACCTCGGCCCGACGCAGGGACGGATCCGAGCCCGGACCCGCATCGGCTACGTGCCCGCCGCCGCCCTCGTCGCCCGCACCGACGCCATCCGATCGGTCGGTGGCTTCGACGAGGGGCTCCGCGTCGGCGAGGACGTGGACCTCGTCTGGCGGCTCGACGAGGCCGCCTGGCGATGCCGCTACGAGCCCCTGGCCATCGTGGGCCACGAACCGAGAGCGACCCTGCGCGCCTGGGTGGCTCAGCGGATCGCCTACGGCCGCTCGGCCGGCCCGCTCGCCCGCCGCCACCCTGGTGCCGTGGCTCCGGTCGCCGTCAGCGGTTGGAGCGCCGCGGCTTGGGGCCTCACCGCCGCGGGGTGGCCCGTCGCCGGCGTCGCGATCACGGGCAGCACGGCCATTGCCCTCGGCCGCAAGCTCAACGCCCTCGACCACCCAATGCCCGAGTCCCTCCGACTCGCCGGCCTGGGCACCCTGTTCGCCGGCCGGCAGCTGGCCGAAGCGTTGACCCGCGCGTGGTGGCCGCTGGCGCTGGGCGCGGCGGTCCTGAACCGTCGGGCCCGCCGAGCGGTCCTCGCGGCGGTCCTCATCCCAACCGCCCTCGAGTGGGCTGAACGGCGACCGCACCTCGACCTGGCCCGCTGGACCGCGCTCCGCCTGCTCGACGACGCCGCCTACGGCGTCGGTCTCTGGCAGGGCGCCCTCGCGGCCCGGACCGCCGGTCCGCTCCTGCCCGACCTCGCCTCGTGGCCCCGCCCCAGCCGGTACGAGCGCCGGCCGCGACGGGCACCACGATCGCCCTAGCCTCGGACGACCATGGCTCTCACCCTCCACGTCGAGCTCGACGCCTGGCTGGCTCACATCGACGCGGCATGGGCGGCCCGGCCGGGCATCGTGCCCGTCGTCAAGGGAAACGGGTACGGGTTCGGGCGCGAGCGGCTCGCCCGCCTCGCGTTCGACCTGGGCGCCGACGAGGTTGCCGTCGGCACGATCTACGAGGTCGACGCGGTGCCGCCGGGCGTCCGAACGGTCGTGCTCACCCCCGCCCTCGCGAGCGACGTGCGCCCGGGCTGCCAGGCCGTGCTCACGGTCGGGAGCGTCGGCCACGTCGATCAGCTCGTGGCGGCCGGCTGGACCGGCTCAGTCCTGGTCAAGCTCGCGTCGACGATGAACCGTTTCGGTGCCCGTCCCGAGGGGCCGGACGGTCTCGCGGACCTGCTCGGCGCCGTCACCGCGGCTGGCTTCGAGGTCCACGGCTTCGGACTCCACTTCCCCCTTGCCTCCGCGAGCGCCGAGCATGCCCAGGCGATCGAGCGTTGGCTGGGGCTGCTGCCCGGTGGGGCGACGGTGCAGGTCAGCCACGTCGCACCCGACGATGTGAACCGCCTCCGGACCGCCCACCCCCGCGTACGACTGCGACCCCGGGTGGGCACGGCCCTGTGGCACGGCGACAAGTCGTTCCTGCGCATCGGGGCCGACGTGGTCGATCGACGCCGGGTCGAGGCCGGCCAGCGCCTCGGCTACCGGCTCGTCGAGGTGCCGGGCGCCGGTCACGTCGTGATGGTCAGCGGCGGCACCGCACACGGCGTGCAGCCACTGGCTCCCGACGGCCGCAGCCCGTTCCACTTCGCCCGAAACCGCGTGGCGCTGGTGGAACCGCCCCACATGCACACGGCCATGCTGTTCGTGCCCGAGGGCCATCCACTGCCCGACGTTGGGGACGAGCTGGACCTCCAACGCCCCCTCACCCAGACCTGGGTCGACCGCACCGTCGAGCACTGACCCCGGGTGGTTCAGGTCAGGGAGGTGGGGACGCGGGCTCGTAGGTCGGGCGGAAGAAGCAGTGGATCGGATGGTTCGACGGTGGGGTCCTGGTCACCATGATCTTGCGGTTCACGCGGCCGATGTCGAGGTGCAACGACACGTCGTCGTCGCTCGCTCGGTTCGGGTCGTACACGTGCAGGCTGAGCCGGGACCCCTCCACCGTGTATCCCCACACGAGCACCTGGTGGTGCTGCCCGAGGTCGTGCGGGTCCCAGGACAGCTTCCGGATGAGCCCGAGCGGGCTCGGCAAGCCCGCATCGACGTCGGCCTTCACGATCGGCCATGCCTCCCGGGCCATCACGTAGGCACGGGACCGCCACGGCGCGAACCGGGTCCACCAGCGCTCCTCGTCCGGCACCGTGGACCCCATCAGCTGGAAGTATGTGACGCCGGCCGGGAGCCCGTGCAGGCCCGTCGCCCTCCACGAGTCGAGCAGCCGGCCTACGAGGTAGTCGAACAGCGGGCCCGATCCGGGCGCCACCGTGTCGGCCGGTGGGCTCCGCTGTGCCAGGAGGTAGTCGAGAGCGCCGTAGACCATGCCGCCGCACAGCCCGTTGGAGGCGTTGCCGAGCGGCACCTGCGTGACGACGAGGTCGATCACCTTGGCCGGCACGTTCGGGAACTCGTTCGGAAAGCGAAACCCGTTGCGGCTCGGCAAGAACGCGGTGACGGTGCGCACCACGCTCAGCTTCGCGGCGTGGCGGCGACGAACGTCACGACGGCGGCAGCCAGCTCTTCGCCCTTGTCCTCCTGGAGGAAGTGCCCTCCTCCGGCGATCGTGACGTGGT
>CAZTVJ010000007.1:0-3144 GCA_964616935.1 uncultured Acidimicrobiales bacterium
CCTCGGCCTCGTAGAAGACGTAGGTGACGTCGATCGCCGGCTGCTCGACCGTGCACGCCAGCTCCAGCATGACCGCCAGGCCTGCTTTCATGTCGGACGAGCCGAGACCCCACAGCGTGTCCCCGACCACGCGCCCGGGCAGGTTGGCGTTGACCGGCACCGTGTCGGTGTGGCCGGCCAGGATCAGCCGGGTGCTGCGGCCCAGCAGCGTGCGAGCGACCAGGTTGTGACCGACCCGATCGACCGTCAGCCATGGTGCACGGCTCCGGAGCTCCGCTTCGAGATGGTCGGTGATGGCCTGCTCGGCGTGGCTCTCGGACGGGATGTCGACCAGCCGCGCCGTGAGGCCGAGCAGGTCGGTCACGGTGGAACGCCCGCCCGTCAGACCGTCGCGCCGTGCTCGCGGAGGATGTCGTTGAGGCGCACCTTGTCGTGGCGCTCGCCCTCCACGAGGTGCTTGATGACGAGCACGCATGGCAGCCCGAACTCGTGGGTGCCATACCGGCGGGGCCGCGTGGCGCTGATGGCCACGCTGTTGGGCGGGACGTGGCCCCGACCGATCTCCGCGCCAGTCTGGGCGTCGATGACCGGCACCGAGCCCGTGAGGATGGCCCCGGCGCCGAGCACCGTGCCCCGCCCGACGCGCGCTCCCTCGGCGACGATGCAACGGCTGCCGATGAAGGCGTCGTCCTCGATCACGACCGGTGCCGCTTGCGGCGGCTCGAGCACTCCGCCGATGCCAACGCCTCCGGAGAGGTGCACGTTGGCCCCGATCTGCGCGCACGAGCCGACGGTGGCCCAGGTATCGACCATCGAGTTGTGGCCGACGTAGGCGCCGATGTTCACGTAGCTCGGCATCATGACCACACCCCGTTCGAGGAAGGCCCCGTAGCGCGCCGATGCGCCCGGTACCACTCGCACGCCGGCGGCCTGGAAGCCCTTCTTCAACGGGATCTTGTCGGCGTACTCGAAGGGGCCGAGCTCGGTGGTCTTCATCCGCGACACCCGGAAGAGCAGGAGGATGGCCAGCTTCAGCCACTCGTGCACGACGATGCGGCCGCCGATGACCTCGGCCACCCTGGCCTGTCCGGTGTCGAGGAGGTCGATCGCCTCCCGCACGAGCCGGCGGGCCGCCTTGTCGCCCGGTTCGAGCTCGGTGCGGCGGGCCCACAGCTCCTCGATCTGTGCTTGGAGATCAGCCACCGCGGCAGGCTACCCGCGGCTGCCCTACGACCCGGGAGGCGGGAGCGAGGGCGGCGGCAGCGCCGGGCTCGGGATGTCGGGGGCCGCGCCCGGATCGCTGACCGAGGCCCCCGATGGCGGGGCCCAGCCGACCCCGCCGGGCGGCGGCGCACCGGGCGCCGGCGCGCTGGCCGACGGAGGCAGGAGCGGTGCCGGTGTGACCACGGCATCGCCCGGCGCGGCGACCGGTGCGAACGGTGAGGGCACAGCGGCCGCCGCATCAGGTGCGGGCGCCCACGCAGCATCGGCGGGCACGGTGGAGGCGTCGTCGTCGAAGGGCTCGCCGGGCCATGGCCCCGCGGCCGGAACCGGCGCGCCACGCAGGCCCGCCCGGGAGCGGCTCCGCAGCACCCCCACCGTGATGAGGCCGATGAGGCCGAGTGCCGACCCGATGATGCCGACGAGGGCAGCGGAGCGCACGTAGGAGTCGGTGCTCGGCGTAGCTCCCCGCCCGACGGAGATGGCGAAGCGATCCGGGCCCGGTGCGGCGGCCGACAGCCGGTAGAGACCAGGGCGGGGGATGAGGACCCGGCGCAGGGAGACCGCCTCGTAGGCCCCGGCGTCGTAGGTGAACTCCTGGGCGACTCGTCGCAGCTCGAGGCTCTGGCCCGCTTCGTCCTTCAGGTCGAGCGCGATGCCGGGCGGCGGGGACGCCGGCGCGGACACGTCCTGGCCGTCGATCTCGCTACGGAACTCGTAGTAGACGGTGTACTGACCGGCTCGTTTGAAGCGCAGCTCGGCATTGCCGGGCGCGGGGAACCGGGCGAAGGCCCGCACCTGGTCCTCGACGTTGATGCGCCCGGCGATCCAGATGGCCGCCGCCGCGAGGAGGCTGACCGCGATCAGCCCGGCGAACACCCAGTACCACACCTTGGCGGGACGCACCTTCGGTACCGGAGAGGTGTAGGCCGCCTCCCCCGTCGCGCTCACGCCACCACTCCGAGCCGGTCAGCCACGAGCGCGATCCTGTCGTCGGGCTGGACGACCGCGACGCGTATGTAGTCGCTTCCCTGTGCACCGTAGAACTCGCCCGGGCTCACCAGCGCGCCTCCCTCTGACGCCAGCTTCTCGGTGAAGGTCCAGGCGTCGCCCACCTCCACCCACAGATAGAAGCCACCCTGTGGCAGCTCCGGCTCCACCCCCGCCCACGAGCGTAGTACCCGGGCCACGACGTCGAGCCGGTGGCGGTACCGGTCCCGCTGGACGGTCACGTGGTCGTCGTCGGCGAGGGCCGCCGCGCCGGCCGCCTGGGCGGGACCGGGCACCAGCATCCCGACGTGCTTGCGCACCTCCTTGAGGTACTGGACGATGTCGTGGTCGCCGGCGTAGAAGCCGACGCGCAGGCCCGCCAGGTTCGACCGCTTCGAGAGCGAGTGCACGGCGACCAACCCGTCGAGACCGTGCTCGAGGATGGTGCGAGGGCGTCCGTCCCAGGTGAACTCGGCGTAGCACTCGTCGCTGAACACGGGGACGCCGTGGGCCCGACCCCATCGCGCAGCAGCGCCCAGGTCGTCGAGGGCGCCGGTGGGGTTGCCGGGGCTGTTGACCCACAGGCACAGCGCCCGGGCTGCGTCGGCCGGGTCGATGGCAGCGAGGTCGAGCCGCCAGTGCTCGTCCACCGGCACGGCGATCGCCCGGCAGCCGGCCAAGATCGCACCCATCTCGTAGGTGGGGTACGCGACGGCGGGGTAGAGCACCGTGTCACGGTCCGGTCGGCGGAGGTGGAGCCACTGCGGCAGGGTGGCGACGAACTCCTTCGTCCCGACGCACGCTGCGACGTCCTCGATGGGTACCGACACGCCGAAACGGCGATCGAGCCAGGACTGGGCCGCGTGTCGCAGCTCTGGCGTTCCGATGCTGGGCGGGTAGCCACGCTCGGCGCCCGAACCGGCCAACGCACCG
>CAZTVJ010000008.1:0-11346 GCA_964616935.1 uncultured Acidimicrobiales bacterium
TTCGGTCGCCGCGCCGCAGCGGCGGCGCGCGGTGGCGCGGTGGCGCAGGGCACCGTCGGCGCGGGCACGGGGGCGCTGGCGGGCGGCTTGAAGGGCGGCATCGGCACGGCCAGCGAGGTACTTCCCGACGGCACAGTCGTCGGCGCGCTCGTCGCCGCCAACCCGAGCGGCAACGTCCACGATCCGACGACCGGGGTGCTGCTCGGCGCCGGTGCCGCCCTCGGCCGCGAGCTGGGCACGCTCCGCCGACCGCGCGCCGCCGAGACTGCGGCCGCCCAGGAGGGCCTGGCGGTCGCTCGCCGGCCGCTCAACACCACCATCGGCGTCGTCGCCACCGACGCCCAGCTCACGAAGGCCGAGTGCCGGCGGCTGGCGATGGTCGCCCACGACGGCTTGGCCCGGGCGGTGCGACCGGCCCATGGGCTCAACGACGGCGACACGTTCTTCGCGCTCGCCACGGGCGACCGGGGGCTCGACCCGGACGAGACCGCGACGGTGCTCGGCGTGGCCACGAGCCGGGTGGCGCAGCTCAACCTGGTCCTGGCGGCCGCGGCCGACTGCGTGACACGAGCGATCGTCCACGCTGTCCTGGCCGCCACCACCGCCGGCGACCACCGCAGCTACGGCGATTGGTTCCCGTCGGCAGTAGGGCCGCCGCCGACCCGCCGGTAGATTGACCGGCTGCTCGCACCCCGAGAAAGGAGACCAGGCGTGGACGCTCCGAGGCTGACCGTGCCCGACCTGGCCCAACGCAAGGCCGCTGGCGACCGGCTGGTGATGATCACCTGCTACGACGCCACCTTCGCCGGCCTCCTGGAGGAAGCCGGCGTGGACCTGCTGCTCGTCGGGGACTCCTTGGGCATGGTGGTGCAGGGGCAGGCCACCACGCTCCCGGTGACCCTCGACGAGATGCTCTACCACTGCGCGATGGTCAGCCGCGGGGCGCGCCGGGCGCTCGTGGTGGGCGACCTCCCGTTCGGCACCTACCAACAGGGTGTCGGCGTGGCCATGGAGAGCGCCGTGCGCATGGTGAAGGAAGGGGGTGTCGCCATGGTGAAGCTGGAGGGCGGCGTGCCCATGGCGGCCACGATCCGGGCCGTCACCAGCGTCGACATCCCGGTCATGGCCCACATCGGTCTCACGCCGCAGAGCTTCCACCGCATGGGCGGCCACAAGGTGCAGGGCCGCCAGCACGGCCAGGGCGCAGGGCAGTGGGAACGGCTGCTCGACGACGCCAGAGCGGTGCAGGACGCCGGTGCGCAGGCGGTGGTGCTGGAAGGGATGCCTCGCGAGCTCGCCGCCGACATCACCAAAGAGCTGGAGATCCCCACCATCGGCATCGGGGCCGGTCCGGACTGCGACGGCCAAGTGCTGGTGCTGCACGACGTCATCGGCCTCTCGGGCGCCCAGCTCAAGTTCACGAAGACCTACGGCGACGTGCGCGGCGAGATCGTCCGCTCGGTGCTGGCCTACGGCGACGAGGTCCGCACCGGCGCCTTCCCCGATGACGACCACAGCTTCCATTAATTGGGCTCGCTCGGCGTCCGCTCCGCTTTCGCCTCACTCGCGTGCGCCTCGTCGCTGGCGCTTCCCTCGGCGCGCGTGCTGATGGTCTCGTCGCTGGCGCTTCCCTGCTGATGCTGCACCTGACGACGGCGGGGGAGGCGCAGGCGTGGGCCGATCGTGAGCGGAGCGCGGGCCGACGGATCGCCCTCGTGCCCACCATGGGGGCGCTGCACGCCGGGCACCTGCGGCTGGTGGAGGTCGCGCACCAGCACGCCGACCAGGTGGTGGTGTCGATCTTCGTCAACCCGATCCAGTTCAACCGCACCGACGACTTCGACCACTACCCCCGCGCCCTGGCCGACGACGAGGCCGCCTGCGCGGCTGCCGGCGTGCACGCCCTCTACCTGCCCACCCGGTCGGCGATGTATCCACCCGGCTTCCAGACCTACGTCGAGCCCGGCCCGCTGGCCGAGCCGTTGTGCGGCGCAGGCCGCCCGGGGCACTTCCGGGGCGTCACCACCGTGGTCAGCAAGCTGTTCCTCGCCGTGCGACCCGACGTCGCCGTCTTCGGCCAGAAGGACTTCCAGCAGCTGGCGATCGTGAAGCAGATGAGCACCGACCTCGACTTCGGCGTCGAGATCGTCGGCGTGGCCACGGTGCGCGAGGACGACGGCCTTGCCCTGTCGAGCCGCAACAAGCTGCTCACTCCCGACAACCGACTGGCCGCCCGCTGTGCGCCGGCCGCGCTCGACGCGGCCACCGCGGCGGTGGCGGCGGGCCACAAGTCGAGTGCCTGGATCGTCGCAGCCGCGCTCGCCGTCGTGGAGGCCGAACCCCTCGCCAAGGTCGAGTACTGCGAGCTGCGCGACCCCGAGACCCTGGAGCTGATCGACGAGCTGGACCGGCCCGGTCTGCTCGCCGTCGCCGTGTGGATGGGCCCGGTCCGTCTCATCGACAACGTCGTGCTGCAACCGCTCCCGCGGTGAGCTTCACGTGCTCATGAGCCACACGGCCAGCACGGCGATCGAGTTCACCAGCGCGTGGCCGACGATCGCGGGGCCAAGCCGACCAGCGCGGTGGGCAGCGACGCCGAACACCATCCCGACCGCAGCCAGTGCGAGGGCCAGGCTCACGTTGCCCCACCCGAGGCCGATCTGCAGGTGGATGACCCCGAACAGCAGACCCTGGACGACGATGGCCAGCCAGGGCACGAGCCGGGACTCGAGCGAGCGCAGGAGGAGGCCCCGGAAGAACAGCTCCTCCACGATCGGCGCCACCACGATGGCGACGACGGCCAGGGTGAGCAGCAGGCTGATCTCGTCGGTGCTGTCGCTGATCTCATCGGTGTTCGAGCCGATCGGCAGGCCGAGGGCTTGGAGCGCGACGGCGATGACCACCTGCGCGACGGCGGCCGCGAACCAGGTGCCGAGGCCGGTGGCCAGATCGATCCAGCGGAGCTGCAGGCCGAGGTCGGGCCCCAGCCGGCCCGTCCCGTAGCGCCGGCTCACCCGGCGGCAGTACCAGACCAGCAGTCCGTAGAGCCCGGCCGCACTGCCGGCCACCACCACCGCGTCGGGCAGGCGGAGCAGGTAGAGCGTGACGCCGACGGCAATGCTGAGTGCGAAGCCCCCGAGCAGCACGCCCAGCCCGACCATCCCGGCTCGGAGGGGCAAGGTGGGCTCGACCGCGGGCTCGACCCGGTGGATGTGAGGCGTCCACGAGCCGCCGTCCCAGTAGCGCAGGTGGCCGGCCGTCCACGGGTCCGGAAACCAGCCGGCGGCCGGTAGCGAGGGCGGAGGCAGCACAACGGTCGAGGCTAGAGGCCGCCAGAGCGCCGAACGCTTCGGCTCGGCAGGCCACCCGGGTCAACCGAGCCCGTAGATCCTTCGCACGTTGCCCCCGAGGAAGGCCGTCCTCGTCGACGCCGACAGCCCCTCGACCTGGCTCGTCAGCGCGTCCACCCAGGTGGACGGATGGTCCGGGTGCGGGTAGTCCGTCGCCCACATGAAGCAGTGGTTGCCGACATGGTCCATGAGCAGCGGTGCCGCCGTCTCGTCGGGGTCGCCGCTCACGAAGCACTGCCGCGCGAACAGCTCGCTCGGACGGGTGGTGATGGGCAGCCCACGGGCGGAGATGGTGTCGAACACGGCGTCGGCTCGGTCGAGGAACGACCCGACCCAGCCCATCCCGCTCTCCAGCACCCCCAGCTTCAGCGCGGGAAAGCGCTCCAGGGTGCCGTGGGTGAGGAACGAGAGCAGCGCTTGCTGCGTGCCCTGGCGCAGCATCACGTTGTAGTGGAACTCCGCGGCCCGGCCGAGGCCATCGAAGCGCACCGGCGTACACCACTCGGGCTCGTACGTCGGGTGGATGGCGAAGGGCACGTCGAGCTCGACGCACGCCTCGTAGAGCACGTCGTGGTCCGGATGGCCGTGCCCCTTGCGCGTATGGGTGAAGGGAGCCACGAATGCGCCCCTGCAGCCGTCGGCCACGGCGCGACGCAGCTCCTCGGCAGCACCGTCGGGATCAAGCAAGCTGAGCTGGGCGACGGGCACCAGTCGCCCGCCGCTGTCTCGGCAGAAGTCCACCACCCAGCGGTTGTAGGCCCGCATGAAGGCCAGCGTCAGCTCGGCATCGGTCAGCTCGCACTCCCACAGCAGCCCGATCGTCGGGTAGAGGAGCACCCCCTCCAGGTGCTCCTTGTCCAACAGCGCCAACCGCTCGGCCGGGTCACCGGCGCCGTACGGGACGTTGTCCATGTACCGGCGTTCGGGCGACGGCCGGGCCTCGGCATCACCCATCGCCCCCATCAGCCCCAACACGCCCTTGCGGGTCCGGGTGCTGGGCCGGCCGTCGAGCCACAGCTCTTCGAGGCCGTTCTCGTCGATCCCGACGCGCAGCGCCCTGTCGCGGAAGCGCTCCTCGAGGTACTCCTCCCAGAGCCAAGCCGGCTCCAGCAGGTGGCCGTCGGCGTCGATTGCCCCGTCGTAGGGGAACGGCTTGATCTCGTACACGGACAACCTCCGGATCCCTCGTCTCCCCGCAGCACACGAAAGGGTACGCCTGGGTTTCGATGTCGCGCGACGCTACGGAGGTGACCGAACGCCCGACGGGCACTGTGACCTTCATGTTCACCGACATCGAGGGCTCGACGCGGCTCTGGGAGCGCCATCCCGGACCCATGCGCCAGGCGCTCGAGCAGCACGACCGGGTCCTCCTGGACGCCGCCGATCGCCACGTCGGGTACGTGTTCGCCCACGGCGGCGATGGCTTCGGCATTGCGTTCACCCGTGCCGACGACGCCGTCCTCGCTGCCGTCGAGGCCCAGCACCTGCTGGCCGACGTCGTGTGGCCCGACCCACTCGACCTGCGCGTACGCGTCGGCATCCACACCGGCGAGGCGCAGGAGCGCGACGGGAACTACTTCGGCCCCACGGTCAACCGCTGCGCGCGGCTCATGGGGGCGGCGCGGGGTGGGCAGGTGCTCGTGTCCAACCTGACGCGCGAGCTGGTGATCAACCGCTTGCCGGGCGAGGTGGTCCTCCACGACCTCGGCGAGTGCTCGCTGCGTGACATCGATCGCCGCGAGCGGCTCTTCCAGGTCTCCATGGACGACGGGCGCACGCCGCCGCTCGCGCCCAGCCCCTCCACGCGGAGCACCGGGCATCTCCCGACGGCTCTCTCGTCGTTCGTCGGCCGCGAGCACGACCTCGTCGAGCTGTCCGGCCTCCTCGATCAGCACCGCCTGCTCACGATCATCGGGCCGGCCGGCGTTGGCAAGACCCGCCTGGCGATCGAGCTGGCGGCGGCGGTGGCGGACACCTATGGGGGTGCCTGGTTCGTCGATCTCATCCCGACACAGGGCCGGGCGGACATCGCCACGGCACTGGCGCGGGTGCTCGACGTTGCACTCGACGCTGATGGCGAGCCCCTCGATGCGCTGCTGGATGGTCTGCGGACTCGGACGGCCATCGTCGTCCTCGACAACTGCGAACACGTGCTCGACGACGTCGGGTCGCTGACGCGGGTGCTCCTCCAGGAGTGCAGCTCGCTGAAGGTCCTCGCGACCAGCCGCGCGCGCCTCGGCGTCATCGGCGAGCAGGTGTGGTTGGTGGAGCCCCTCGCCAGCTCCCCGGACGGCGACGGCGTCCGGCTCTTCTGCGAGAGGGCCCGCGAGGCGAACCCCACCTTCGACCCGCGCAGCGATCGGGCCGCGTTGGTCCAGCGCGTCGTCGCCCGACTCGACGGCATCCCGCTTGCGATTGAGCTGGCGGCGGCACAGACGGCAACGATGACCATCGGCGACATCCATCGAGAGCTCGACGAGCACTTCCTCGTTCCCGCCGGGGAGCCTGGCGCGGAGCTCGACCATGCCTTCGGACCGCGCCGCACCATCGCTGCAGCGGTGGCGTGGTCTTACCGGCTGCTCGACGCCTTCCACCGTGACGCGTTCGAGCGCCTGGCCGTGTTCTCGAGCGCTTTCGACGCCGAGGCGGTCGCGGCCGTCGGCGGGTCCACCGGCGCTGCGGCGGCGCGGACGCTGCGGAGCCTGGTGGAGCAATCGCTGGTGAGCGCCGACCTTCATGGCGCGACGGCGCGCTACCGGTTGCTGCAGCCGGTGCACGCCTGGGCGGCGGGCCTCCTGGCTCGACGCCCCGACGAGGCCGAGCTTCACCGCCGGCACGCCGCGCACTACCTGCACCTGGCCGAGCAGGCTGACGTCCTTCGCGCTGGTCCGGATGAGCGGGTGTGGGTCGACCAGCTGGAGCTCGACCTGGACGAGCTGCGCGCCGCCACCCGGTGGTCCGATCAGCACGGCGAGGTGGACCTTGCCCTGGGCATCTACGTCGCGCTCTACGAGCTGGCAGCGTTCCAGGGACATCGCGAGATCTTCACTTGGATCGATCCGACGTCGCGCCGCTACCGGGCATCGGGTGCCCTCCTCGCGCCGGCCGCGCTGGCCATGCGGGCCCTCGCCCATGACGTCGCCCAACCGGCCTCGGCCAACCTGGCCGAGGCCGCGCGTCGATTGAAGGAGGATCAAGGCAGCCCGGACCATCGCCTCTTTCCATTCGCGGAGGGCTTCGCACTGGCCAGCCACGGCGACGGGGCCGGCGGCGTCGAGCGCTACCGTGACTCGGTCGAGGTGATCCTGCAGACGGAGGGCGAGAACGGCCGGTACGTGACGGCACGGGCGATCTCCGCCTCCCACACCGACCCGAGCGAGGCTGCCGAGCTCCTGGAGCTGGCGCTGCGGATCGGCCAGCCGACCGGCATCGCGGCCGCGCTCGCGGCCCAGGCCCGGGTGCTGCGCAACACCGACCCCGCAACGGCCATCACCTTGCTGGCTGCCGCCAGCGGCCTGGCTGCCGCCGTCCGCAACCGCCGGCAGCTCGCGTACAACGACCTCACGATGGCCTCCGTCCTGACCCAGATGCAGGACCGCGAACGGGCGCTGGCCACGTTGCGCGACGCGCTCGTCCACGCCGAGCACCTGCATCAGCACGAAGTCGTCTGGTCCGTCGTATCTCGGGTCCACGATCTGCTGGAGGCAATGGGCGAAGGCGTCCGGGCCGACCGCCTCCTCCAGGCCTGGTTCCGAGCCTTCCCCGCCATGGGCACGAGGTATCGCATGCGGGCCTCGGCGAACCCGCCCTTCACCCTCATCCACGCTGCCGATCGCCACGACGAGCTCGTCGCCCTCACACTCGACGTGATCGACGCGGTGCTCGAAGCAGGCCCGGCCCGGTCAGCAGCGTCGGGCGACGATCTCGCCGAAGAGCAGCGGTAGCCCGGCCGAGCCGGCGAGGAAGTGCCGCCCGAGCGAGTTGAGGACGAGACCATCGACCGGGTCCAGGTCGAACATCGCGCCGAGGAAGCGATCGTCACCGACCAGGCCCAGCTCCTCGGTGTGGACGTCGGCGAAGCCCCCGCGTGCGAAGGCCGAACCCGCCTCGGCCAGCGACGGCGTCGAGCACATCGCCCACAGCTCGTCGAACGCCGCGACCCGTCGCCGATCGTCAGGGGCCATCGGGTCCCTGCGGAAGACGTCCTTGACGTAGACCCGACCGCCGGAGCGCAGCACCCGGGCCAGCTCGGCGGCCAACGATGCGAGGTCCGGGCTGTAGCCGATGGTCTCGAACAGCACGACGACGTCGAAGCAGCCGTCCGGGAACGGCAGCCGGTGGTAGTCGGCAACCGTCACGCTCAGCCGCCCAGCGGCCGGGCTGGCGGTGAAGAGCGTCTCGGCCACTCCGGCCTGGACCGCCGACAACGTCACGCCGTCCACGCGAAGACCAGCGATCGCTTCGGCCATGGCCACCGCCGGACCACCGACCCCGCACCCGGCATCGAGCACCCGATCCCCCTCCCGCAGGCCAGCGCGCCGCGCCAGCAACCGCGCCGAGATCGTGGGGTCCTCCGGGCTGTCGGGCGTCTCCTTCAGCAGCCCCGCTTGCAGGGTCGTGCCATAACGGGTCAGGAACGGCTGCGTCCACTGGGCGTAGAACCGTTGGATCCGGAGGCGGCCTGTCGAGCCGAGCGGGCTCCGCCCGGTCACGCCGGCCTGGTCACTTGGGGCCGATCACCGCACTCATCGACCCGATGGCTTCGTCGATTGCCCGGTCGATGGCCCCCTCGCTGTTGGCCGCATTCAACCCCTGGAGCATCGCCACGGCCCGCCCAGACAGCATTGGCAGGCCGGCTTGCTGTCGCTCCACGTTGAAGCCGACCGGGTCGTTCATGACCTCATGGCGGAACTCGATGTTCCGCAGCGCCCGGCCCATCACGTCCGGCGGGATGCCGCCCATCGGGTGGTCGGAATCTCCCAGCTCATATCCGTACTGGTCCTCCACGAGGGGCTCCTCCCGTTGATCAGACAATCAGACTAGTCCTCACGCGGCGTGGCTGCCTCGACGTTTTCCGTGGTCTTGGCTGCGGCTGTGTCGATGGCGTCGAACAGTGCTGCATAGAACCGTTGCCGCAGGTGGTCGATCCCGGCCGCACGTCGCTCGATCCAGTCCACGGCCGCCGGGAGCGGGACCGCCTCGGCCGCGTCGCGAGCGAGCCCGAGGTCGTCGAGGGCCTCGCCCGTGATGGCGTCGAAGCCGCCCCGCACGAGGTTGTCGGTCATGACCGGCGCACCCTCCAGACCGCCGAGCCGCCGTACGACCCAGGTGTGGTTCCCCTCGGCGAGATCCTCCCGGCAGTCGACGAGGTCACCTACGAGCTGTCCGGCCCGCACGCCATGGTGGACGAGCTGCTCGAGCAGACCCAGCCGGTCCCACCGGTCGACCACGTCGAGCACCGCGGCCGCCGGCAGCACGAGCGGTTGCGAGCGCCGCAGGATCGCGTCGAACTCGGCCTGGCCCAGCGACTGACCGGGATCCATCAGACGGGCCTCGAGGACCATCGCGTCGCCATAGGCGAAGGCCACCGCCTCGAAGTACGTCCAGAATCGGGGAGACGCGCCCACGACGCGCGCCAGCAGCGCCTGGTGGCGAACGAGGAACGCGTCCGAGAGCATCGGCGCGCGGACACGATGGCCGATGCCCTCGTCGACCCAATCGTCCTCGACGCGGACGTGGAGGTACCCGACGACGGTCGCCTCGGCCAGGTCGACGAGGTGGGGACCCAGGTCGGTCCCGCACTGGTCCTGCGCGTAGTCGACCAACCAGAGCGCCACCTCCAGCAGGGGCTGGCCGAGCGGGTTCAGCATCCCGGCCTCACCCTCGCTCAGCAGGTCGTGGCGGTCGAGCAGATCGTCGAAGTCGGCGACCAGCTCCTCACCGACGCGTTGGCGTAGGGCGACCAGCCGGTCGCGCACCTCGGCGAGCAGGCCGACGAGGCGCGCTGGCGGGGCCTCCATGGTCAGGCCTGCGCCGCCACGGCCGCCTCCCGCGGCGTCACGCCCTGGGCCTTGAGCTTCGCTGCGGGTGTCTGGTTCGACGGCAGGTTGTACGGCGTCGTGTCGATCTCCTCGAGCTGCACGTCGCCGGCCAGCACGGCTGCTTTCCACGCCTGGTGCTCGGGCTCTCGGCCGTGGAACTCGGGCATGATCTCGGTGGCGAACATCTCGAGCGACTCGCAGATGTGCTCGTGGCGGTTGCGGCCGGCCTGGTTCAGCAGGATCACCTGGTCGACGTTCGACTCCTCGAACTTGGCCAGCTTGGCCCGGATGGTGTCCGGCGAGCCGATGAGGCCGCCGTGCTGGGCTGCTTGGCCCTTGGGCGACTGCTTCCAGGCCTGGTACTCGTCCCACAAGCTGATCGTGCCGGGGACCACTGGGCCGTTGGTGTTGTAGTACACGAGCGCGAACTGGAAGAAGGTGCTGCCGTCCGCACGCGACCGAGCCTCCTCGTCGGTCGGCGCGCACATGAACTGGCTGACCACGGCGATGTTCGGGTTCGTCGCGTAGTCGGCCAGCTTCTGGAGTCGCTTCGTGAAGGCGTTGTAGTAGGCGTTCACCCAGGCCGTTGCGGCTTCGGCCGACACGAACTGGAAGCCAAGAGCGCCGAGCCCCCGCTCCCCCGCCATCATGATGGTGTCGAGCTGGCTGCAGGCCACCCACAGGGGCGGGTGCGGCTTCTGGCGGGGCTTGGGCACCACGTTGCGCAGCGGGAAGTCGAAGAACTCGCCGTGGTACTCCCAGCCCTCGTTCCAGAACATGGGCATGAGGCAGCGCATGGCGTCTTCCCACACCGCGCGCTTGTCACGGAAGCGACGGTCGAAGGGGTGCAGCTCGGTGACGCTGGACCCCTCACCCACCCCCATCTCCACCCGGCCATGGCTGATGAGATCGAGGGTGCTCACCCGCTCGGCCACGCGAGCCGGATGGTTCGTGGGCAGCTGCACGATCCCGTGACCGAGGCGGATGTTCTTCGTCCGTTGGCTGGCAGCCGCAAGGAAGACCTCCGGCGCCGAGGAGTGGCTGTACTCCTCCAAGAAGTGGTGTTCGACCTCCCAGGCGTAGTCGTAGCCGAGGCGGTCGGCCAGCTCGATCTGGTCGAGCGCGTTGTTCAGCAGCTCGTACTCGTCGTCGGGGGCCCACGGCTTGGGGAGCTGCAGCTCGTAGAAGACACCGAACTTCACGACGCGGACCCCCCGGATCTGAAGGCCCCGGCCGGCAGCCTCGACCACCACGGTACCCGGCCCTTGCACGCTGCAAGAACCCGGCGGGCGACCGACTCGAGGGAGTCCCGTGGCGATTCGCCGGCGATTCGCCGGGCGCACTTCAGGCACGTCAGGTTCCGCTGGCCGATACCCCACGTGCCTCAAGCGATGGGAAGGGCACGGAGCGGCCACGAACGGCTGCTCGTAGGCTGCGCCGATGGCCGATGCTGGCTTCTATCGATCGCGGTCGTTCTGGTTCGACAGCCTCGACGAGGACCCCTTGCTCCCGCGGCCAGGCCTCCCCGGTGATCTGGATGTGGACGTCGCCATCGTCGGAGGGGGCTTCACCGGGCTCTGGACGGCCTACTACCTGAGCGAGGCGGACCCGCACCTGCGCATCGCCGTCCTCGAGCGCGACGTCGCCGGCTTCGGCGCGTCGGGTCGCAACGGCGGATGGTGCTCCGCTCTGCTCCCCATGGGGCTTACGACGATGTCACGAGAGCATGGCCGGGACGCGGCCATCGCCATGCAGCGCGCGATGCACGACACCGTCGACGAGGTCGGGCGCATCGCCCACAAGGAGGGCATCGACTGCCACTGGGCCAAGGGTGGCTTCGTCGCCCTGGCCACCGCGCCGGTGCAGGTTCCTCGGCTGCATCGAGGGGAAGTCTATGTCGTGCCCCGCGGCCCCACGAATCAGAATCGCGCCGGGAGCGTGGTGAACCCGGGCAG
>CAZTVJ010000009.1:0-8992 GCA_964616935.1 uncultured Acidimicrobiales bacterium
CCTCAACGGCCGCAACGCGGCCATGGCCGTCCTCGCTGACACGATCTGACGCGAGTTGACGCCCTCTGAGCGGGCCAACTCGCGTCAGATCGCCCGAAACGGGGGCTACCGTCGGCCGCGATGGCTGCGGAGATCATGGACGGCACAGCGTTGGCAGGGCTCGTGCGCGAGCGCGTGGCCAAGGCGTTGGCGGACGCCGGGAACCCGCCGGTCTGCCTGGCCACGGTCCTCGTCGGTGACGATGCGCCGAGCCGGCGCTACGTCGCGTCCAAGCAGAAGCAGGCGGCCCAGATCGGCATGCTGTCCCGCCACGTCGACCTTCCGGCTTCGGCGAGCCAGGCGGCCGTGGAAGCCGTGGTCGACGGGCTCGCCGATGATCCGGGCGTCCACGGCATCCTGGTGCAGCTCCCCTTGCCGGACGGGCTGGACACCAACCGCGTCATCGACCTCATCCCGCCCGACAAGGACGTCGACGGCCTCACGGCTCGCAGCCTCGGACGGCTGGTGCGTGGCCAACCGGGCCTGATCCCCTGTACGCCACGCGGCGTGATGCTGCTGCTCGAGCACCACGGCGTCGAGCTGCGGGGACGGCGGGCCGTCGTGCTCGGCCGGTCGACGCTGGTCGGGCTGCCGGTGGCGCTGCTGCTGGCCACCAAGGGCACCGACGCCACGGTCACCATCGCCCACTCCCGCACCGCGGATCTTTCCGGTGTGCTCCGCGAGGCGGACGTCATCGTGTCGGCCGTCGGCGTTGCGGGCATCGTCACCGCCGACGCCGTCAAGCCTGGGGCCGCCGTCATCGACGTCGGCATCAGCCGTACCGAGGCCGGCATCGTGGGCGATGTCGATTTCGACGCCGTTTGCGAGGTGGCCGGCTGGGTGACGCCCATGCCGGGCGGCACCGGTCCGATGACGGTGGCGTGCCTGCTGGAGAACACGCTCGACGCGGCTCGCCTGCAGGGGGTCCTCGGCCGGTAGCGTGCACCGGGCTGCGGGGGACGCAGCCAAACGACGACCCGGGGGTCCGATGGAGCTCGAACAGATCAAGGCAGAGGGTACGCGGCTGAGCCCATGGGCGCACCTCGCAACGGTGGGCGCCGATGGGAAGCCGGACGTGGTGCCGGTGCACCCGTGCTGGGAGGGCGACACGCTCTGGTTGATGTGCGGGACCGACTCCGTGAAGGTGCGCAACGTCGCCGCCAACCCGAACGTCGCGCTGCACTGGCAGGTCGAGGCGATCGGCGACGGCCTGGAGATCTGGGGCACGGCCACGACCCACGATGATCTCGAAACGAAGCGCCGGCTTTGGAAGGGCGTGTTCGACTACGACCTCGACGCCTTCGCGCCGGGTGGCCCGGACGGTTCGCCCGACACGGCCTTCATGGCGGTCAAGCCGGAACGGGCGCTCTACCTGAAGCAGTACGGCATGGGGGGCAGCGATCGGTGGAGCGCCTGATGGACCTGGCGGCCGTGAAGGCCGAAGCGGCCCGGTACCCCAGCATCGCCTACGTCGCCACCGCCTCCTCCGACGGCGAGCCCCACGTCGTGCCGGTCGCCACGGCCTGGGTCGGTGACGACATCTACGCGTTCGTGCTCGGCAACGGCAAGAAGATCCGCAACGTCCAGGCGAACCCGCACGCTGCCGTCCACTACCCCGTATCCGAGGAGCAGGGCTGGGACAGCCTGTTGGTCCAGGGCTCGGCGTCGGTCGTCGACACCGCCGAGGGTCGACGAGCGCTGTGGGACCAGATGGGCTACGACCTGGATGCCTTCGAGTCGGGCGGACCAGACAGCGACGCCCACGTGTTCCTGCGCATCACCCCGCAGCGGGCCGTGGTGCTGCGGATGTACGGCATCAAGGGCCGTGAGACCTGGTCCGCATGAGCGAAGGATCTGCTCCCGGCGCGCCGCGCCGGCGGCTCTCGAAGCTGTCACGTTCGATCGAGGGCAAGGTCGCCATCGTCACGGGCGCGGCCAGCGGGATGGGCCGGGCCACGTCGTTCCTGTTCGCCGACGAGGGGGCCCGCGTGGCCGTGGTCGACCTCGGCGCCGATCGCGTGCAGGCGGTCGTCGACGAGATCGCGGCGGCGGGTGGCGACGCGTGGGGCTGGACGTGCGACGTGGCCGACGCCGCCCAGATCCACCAGCTGGTGGCGGACGTGGTGGCTCACTTCGGTGGCATTGACATCCTGGTCAACAACGCCGGCGTCTCGATGCTGTCCGGCGCCACCGCTCCCGAGAGCGAGTTCGAGGACGCGTGGGCGGCCACCGTCGCCGTCAACCTCACCGCGCACGCTCGCCTCATCCGGGCGGCATTGCCGTACCTGCAGGCCAGCGGCGGCGGCCGAGTGGTCAACATCGCGTCCACCGAGGCGATCGTGACGACCGCCGGCATGCCAGCGTACGCCGCCACGAAGGCGGGCGTGATCGGGCTCACGAAGTCGTTCGCCGTCGAGCTGGGCCGCACCGGCGTGACGGTGAACGCCGTCTGCCCCGGGCCGATCCGCACCGGGATGACGGCCCCTATCCCGGAGGAGGCCAAGCAGGAGTACGCCCGCCGCCGCGTGCCACTGCGCCGCTACGGCGAGCCGGAAGAGGTAGCTCACGGCACGCTGTCGCTCGTGCTGCCGGCAGCCAGCTTCATCAACGGCGCCGTGCTCGTTGTCGACGGTGGCATGAGCATCCGCCACACCTGACCTGCTGTCGCGCTTGCCAGACGAACCGCTGAGGCGCATCGTTGGTCAAGTGGCCGAAAGGCCCGGTTGTCGAAAGGCCAGATTGCCGAAAGGGAGCTCGTCATGGGTAAGTACCTGATCATCGCCAACTACACGACCGAGGGGATCAAGGGAGTGATGGCGGCCGGCGGCACGGCGCGGCGCGACATCATCGCCAAGTCGATGGCGGAGATGGGTGGGACGCTCGAAGGCTTCTACATGGCCTTCGGCGCCGACGATGCCTACGTGATCGCCGATCTGCCGGACAACATCAGCGCCGCAGCCCTGGCCATGCAGGTGGGGGCGAGTGGCATGGCGTCCACGCGCACCGTCGTGCTCCTGACGCCCGAAGAGGTGGACCAGGCCACCAAGAAGCCGCAGGTCTACGTCCCGCCCGGCAAGTAGCCGTCGTTCAGGGCGGCGAAGCCGCTCGGTTGGTGCGGGCCGATCACCAGCTGCTCCAGCACGCCCATGCCGACGACGCCGTCGTAGCCGGGTCCGTGCAGTTCCGCGCGACAGAGCGCCTGCACGTGGACGTGCTGGATGGCCAACGGATCGTCAACGGGCAGGAGCAGTCGCGTGCCGCCGACGGCGAGCTCGCCCTTCCACGCGCCGTGACCCCACTCCGGGTGGAGGTAGCCGATGCCCAGCATCTGGAACTCGTAGAGCGGATCGAGGCGCACCGTCAGCCGCTCGCCGGCGACAGCGAGGTCGATCTCGGCCCAGGCCGCCGTCCGGGTGCCTGGCCGCCACTCGATGCGGTAGTCCATGGCGGATGCGGCTTGCGGGGCGGCGTCGCCGACCGGCACGACGAAGCCGCTCTCGTGCCAGCGTGCACCCGCGGCGTCCTCGTTCACGTCCATGTGGGTGCACACGGTGTCGAAGCTGACCGGCGCCCACAGCCAGTAGAACTGCGGAGGCCGAGCGGGGCCGGGGACCGGTGCACCGACCGAGCGGATGCCCCACGACCGGTCGCGGGTGCCGTGCGCGCCGTCGACCAGCAGCCGCACACCGTCGACCTCGATCCAACCCGTCCACGAGCCGAACTGGGTGAGCCGGGTGGAGTCCATGATGACCCGGGTGTCCCGCCGGATGTGGAACGCCGGTTCCTGCACCGGTGCCGTCCGGGCCGTCATGGTGAGCTCGGCTCGCAGACCGTGCTCGGGCGCGTCCACCGTGACGCGGTGCTCGTGCATCGGGCGGACGATCTCCACCCGGATCGGTCCGACGGTCGTCTCGCTGCGGTCCAACGGGCAGCGACCGGAGGCGTGGACGTTCACATGCAGGCCATCGAGCACCACGCTGAACGCCCCATCGATGACGTCGCGGTTCGGGTAGAGGCCGAAGGCGGCCGCGAAGAAGATCGACGCGTCCGCGGTGTAGCCGTTGAAGAAGAAGCGGTCGTAGTGGTTCGGATCGCCCGACGCGGGGATCGCCAGCGGCTGTGACGTCTGGTGGATCGGGTAGTCGTCGAGCGGCGTCAGCATGGTCGCGGGATCGTGCACGGCGGCGAGGTTAGGTGCCGGGTGCCACACGGGACGCCGGCTGCGCCGCTTCGGCCCGGCGGCCGGGCTCACCTAACCTCGATGCCGATGGCCGTGCCCCGCATCAGCCCCAGAGCATTCCAGCGGGTCACCCTGTTCGCCCTCATCGCGTTGGGGGCGATCATCGTCACCGGGGCCGCAGTCCGGCTCACCGGCTCGGGGCTCGGCTGCACCGACTGGCCGAACTGCGAGGAGGGTCGCCTCGTCGCGCCACTCGAGCTGAACCCGATGGTGGAGTTCGTCAACCGCGTGTTCACCGGCGTCGTGTCGCTGGCCGTGATCGTCGCGGTGCTCGCGTCGTTGCTGCGCAACCCCCGCCGCCGGGACCTGACGTGGCTCTCGTTGGGGCTGGTCGGCGGCGTCGTCGCCCAGATCGTGCTCGGCGGCATCACGGTGCTCACCGACCTGCACCCGGTCGCCGTCCAGAGCCACTTCGTGCTGTCGATCCTCATCCTCTGGGATGCTGCGGTCCTGCACCGGCGTGCGGGGGAGCCAGCTGGCGGGCCGTACCGGGCGACGGTCCCGGCCGAGCTGCGGCGCTGGGCCCTCGGGCTGGTCAGCTGGGGCATGGTGGTGGTGGTGACCGGCACCGTCGTGACCGGCAGCGGGCCGCACGGTGGCGACGAGACGGCTCGGCGGTTCGGCTTCGCCATCGGCGACGTTGCCCGCATCCACGGCATCACGGTCATGGTGCTCCTGGCGGGCACGCTGTGGTTCGCCTACCGGACGTCGCGCCTCGGGGCGTGGTCACGCCTCGGCACCTCATTGACCGTGCTGGCCTGGGCCATCGTGCTGCAAGGAGCGCTGGGCTACGCCCAGTACTTCTCGGGTGTGCCGGCGGTGCTCGTGATGGCCCACGTGGTCGGCGCGGTGGTCGTGTGGCTCGCGCTCCTGGAAGCGGTGTTCGCCACCCGGGAGCCCTCGGTTCAGCCGGCGGCGACGGCCTCCGAGGCCAGCGCGCCAAGCCTGGCCGTCACCTCGTAGAACTCCTCCATCGTCTCCTGCAGGATCTGCCCGACGGGCTTCACCTCGTCGATGCGGCCCATCACCTGGCCCCCGAGCGCGAGCGACGCTTCCATGTCGCCCCCGAAGTAGAGGTCGAGCGCGGTGCCGAACTGGTCCATGCCGACGTGCTCCTCCTGCTCGAGCCGGGTGGAGCGCTCGGTGCGCAGCGCCCGCAGGCCCGGCCGGGAGAAGCGGTTGAGGAACACCGTGTCGGTCTCGGCGGCGCCGACGATGGCGTCCTTCCAGTTCTGATGGACCGGCGACTCGGCCGCCGACACCATGCGGGTGCCCATCTGGACGCCCTCGGCGCCGAGGGCGAACGCCGCAGCCATCGAACGACCGTCGGTGATGCCGCCGGCAGCGATGACCGGCACGTCGACCTTCGAGCAGATGAGCGGCAGGAGCACCATGGTGGCGACGTCGCGCGGGTTCTTGAACCCGCCGCCCTCCCCACCCTCGACGACGAGGCCGTCCACCCCGGCCGCGATGGCCTTCAACCCGGTGGCCAGCGTGGGCACGACGTGGAAGACCGTGAGCCCCGCTCCCTTGAGCTGGGCCGTGTACTTGGTGGGGTCGCCGGCTGACGTCGTCACGAACTTCACGCCTTGGTCGACGACGAAGTCCACGATGGCCGGATCCCGTACGAACAGCTGGGCGATGTTGACGCCGAACGGGTGCTCGGTGAGATCGCGCATCTTGCGGATCTCCTCCCGGACCGCGACGAGGTCGCCCGACGACGTCTCGATGATGCCGAGGCCGCCGGCGTTCGACACCGCCGACGCCAGCTGCGCCCGGGCGATCCAGCCCATCGGGGCCTGGACGATGGGGTAGCGGACGCCGAGCAGCTCGCTGACCCGGGTGCGCAGCGCGGGCAGGGTCTCGCTCACAACAGCTCCTCGGCCGCGGCCTGGACGGCTGCGATGATGGGGTCCCAGTCGGCGCCGGGCTCACGGGTGATGGTGACGAAGTCGTTCACGCCGAACAGGTTGGCCACGCCGGGCACGGCGAAGACGGCCTTGGCGAACGGTGTGGCGGCCTCGGCGGCCGACGTGACGTTCATCATGTCGGCCAGCTTCACGTCGAGCGTGAACTTCAAGGCATCAGGGTTCGGAGTGGGCGACGGTTTGGCAGCAGCCATGAGGGAGGACCCTACTTAGCCGCCGAGGTAGGCGGCGATGACCGAGTCGTCGTGGAGCAGCTCGTCGCCCGAGCCCTCCTTCACGATGTTCCCGGTCTCGAGCACGTAGGCCCTCTGGGCGATGCGCAGGGCCTGCGTGGCGTTCTGCTCGACGAGGAGAACGGTGGTGCCCTGCTCGTTGATCTCGCCGATGATCTTGAAGATCTGGGCGATCAGCATGGGGGCCAGGCCCATGGACGGCTCGTCGAGCAGCAGCACCCGCGGCCGGGCCATGAGGGCCCGTCCGATCGCCAGCATCTGCTGCTCGCCGCCGGACAGTGTGCCGCCGGCCTGCGTGCGGCGCTCCTGCAGGCGGGGGAACAGCGTGAACACCCGCTCGAGGTCGTCCTGCTTGGCCGCGCTCTTGCGGTCCTTGCGGATGTAGCAGCCCATCTCGAGGTTCTCGAGCACGGTCATCCCCGGGAAGATGCCGCGCCCCTCCGGGGCCTGGCAGATGCCCATGTCGACCCGCTTGAAGGCCGGCACCTTGGTGATGTCCGCGCCGTCGAACCAGACGCTGCCGGCGGCCACCGGGCGCACGCCCGAGATGGTCTTCATGGTGGTGCTCTTGCCGGCCCCGTTGGCACCGATGAGCGTGACGATCTGGCCGTCGTCGACGCCGAAGGAAATTCCCTTGATGGCCTGGATGCGCCCGTAGAACACGCTGAGATCTCGCACCTCAAGAAGCATCGGCAGGCGCTCCCAGGTAGGCCTGGATGACGGCGGGATCGGAGCGCACCTCGGCGGGCGTCCCCTCGGCGATCTTGCGTCCGAAGTCGAGCACGACGATGCGCTCGGTGACGTTCATGACCAGGCTCATGTCGTGCTCGATGAGCAGCACGGTGAAGCCGCGATCGCGGATGGCTCGGATGAGCTGGAGCAGCTCGGCCTTCTCGGCCGGGTTGAAACCGGCGGCGGGCTCGTCCAGGCAGAGCAGCTTGGGGTCGGTGGCCAGCGCCCGGGCGATCTCCAAGCGGCGCTGGAAGCCGTACGGGAGGTTGCGAGCTACCTCGTCGGCGCGGCCGACGATGCCGACGAACTCGAGCAGCTCCATCGCCTTGGCGCGCCCATCGCGCTCCTCGCGGTGGTGGACGGGCAGCCGCAGGAGCGCAGCGCCGGCCCCCGACCGGTGGTGGGCGTCGGCACCGACCATCACGTTCTCGAGCGCGGTCATCTCGGGGAACAGCCGGATGTTCTGGAAGGTGCGAGCCACGCCCAGCCGGGTGACGGCGTAGCGCTTCAAGCCGGCGAGCGACTTCCCCCCGAACGTGACCCTGCCCCGGGTGGGTCGATAGACGCCCGTGACCACGTTGAACACCGTGGTCTTGCCGGCTCCGTTGGGCCCGATGAGGCCGAAGATCTCGCCGACGTCGACATGGAGCGTCACATCGTCCAGCGCCACCACGCCGCCGAAGCGCATGGTCAGCCCATCGAGCTCGAGCAGCGGCTCAGGCATCGCTGGCGTCCGGCATGCCGAGTGGTGTCTCGAGGTCAGCGCCGGCCTCGGCCAGGCGATCCTCGTGCATCTCGCCCGCGTGCTGCATCTCCATCGCGCGGCGCCGGCTGGGCAGCAGGCCCTGTGGTCGGAAGATCATCATGATGACGAGCACCACACCGAAGAGGAAGAACCGCCACTCGGCCAGGCCTCGGAAGCGCTCGGGCAGGTAGAACACCAGGAAGGCGCCCAGGATGACCCCTGGCATGTTCCCGAGGCCACCAAGGACTACGGCGGCCAGGAACAGGATGGAGAGCAGCAGCGGGAAGCTGTCCGGCCCGATGGTGCCCTGCTTGGCCGCGAACATGGTGCCGGCCAGCGCACCGATGGTGGCGCCGATAGCGAAGGCCAGCAGCTTGTAGCGGAACGTCGGCACGCCCATCAGTTCGGCTGCGTCCTCGTCCTCCCGGATGGCCGTCCACGCCCGCCCGACGCGGCTGCGCTCGAGGCGGCGCACGAAGAAGACGACGACGATGATCATGGTCAGGGCGAGCCAGTAGTACGGGTTCAGGTCGAGGATGCGGAACTTCAGCGGCCCAATGCTCGGGGGCTTGGGGATGTCGTTGATGCCACGCGCCTCGCCCAGCCACGGGACATTGCGGGCGGTGATGCGCACGATCTCGCCGAAGCCGAGGGTGACGATGGCCAGGTAGTCGCCCCGTAGTCGCAGCGTGGGCGCGCCGAGCAGCAGGCCGGCGACGAGGGCGAACACGATGGCGATGGGGATAGTTGCCAAGTACGGCAGCGAGGCGTGCTGGGCGCTGAACAGGCCAGTGGCGTAGGCGCCGACCGCGAAGAAGCCGACGTACCCGAGGTCGAGCAGCCCGGCTTGGCCGACGACGACGTTGAGGCCGAGGCAGACCACGGCGTAGGTAGCCGTTACGAACAGCACGCCCCCGAAGTCGGAGTCGGGGGTGCTGAGCAGTGGTGGCTCGAGGATGGGGAGCAGGAAGAAGAAGGCGACGGCGGCGAGGCCGAGGAGCCAGCGCACGGCGGTCGGCCGCGTCCGCCACCACCGGGACAAGCCGTCGCCCAAGTCGCCGGTGCGTTGTCGCAG
>CAZTVJ010000010.1:0-11395 GCA_964616935.1 uncultured Acidimicrobiales bacterium
GTCTACACGGCCGAGCAGCTCCTGCGCTGCCTCGGCTTCGGCGACGACGACGGTCCTGGCCTCCGGCTGGTCTCGTACCTGCCGATGGCCCACATCGCCGAGCGCATGACCAGCCACTACCTGGGCGCCATCCACGGGTTCACCATCACCACCTGCCCCGACCCGTCACAGATCGCGGCCTACGCCAGGGAGGTCCACCCGGAGGTCATCTTCGGCGTGCCTCGGGTGTGGGAGAAGGTGTACGCGGGCGTGAACGCAGCGCTGGCCGCCGACCCGGAGAAGAAGCAGAAGTTCGGCGAGGCGGTCGACGCCGCCCTGCCCATCAAGCAGGCCGAGCGCGACGGCACCGCCACGCAGGAGCAGCTCGACACGTGGGCGTTCCTGGACGCCGTCGCCTTCTCCACGGTGCGCGGCCTCGTCGGCCTCGATGCGGTGCGGGCCGCCATCACGGGTGCCGCGCCGATCCCACGCGAGGTCCTCGAGTGGTTCAACGCCATCGGCGTGCCGCTCTCGGAGATCTACGGCATGAGCGAGTCGTCAGGGCCCATGACCTACGAGGCGTTCAAGATCAAGCCCGGCACCGTCGGTCCTGCCATCCCCGGTTGCGAGGTGCGCATCGCCGACGACGGCGAGGTGATCTGTCGCGGCGGCAACGTCTTCCGGGGGTACTACAAGGACCCCGAGAAGACTGCGGAGGCGCTGATCGACGGCTGGCTCCACTCCGGCGACATCGGCGTGATGGACGACGACGGCTACGTGAAGATCGTCGACCGCAAGAAGGAGCTGATCATCACCTCGGGCGGCAAGAACATCAGCCCGGCCAACCTCGAGGCTGCCCTGAAGATGATCCCGATCGTCGGCCAGGCCGCGGCCATCGGCGACAACCGCAAGTTCGTCTCGGCCCTGCTCGTCCTCGACCCCGAGGCGGCCCCCGTCTGGGCCAAGGCGCAGGGCATCAGCGGGTCCTTGACCGAGCTGGCCGACGACCCGGCCGTACGGGCCGAGGTGCAGCGTGGCGTCGACGAGGCCAACAGGCAGTTCGCCAACGTGGAGCAGATCAAGAGGTTCGTGCTGCTCGGCGAGGAGTGGCTGCCCGACACGGACCTGCTCACCCCGACGTCGAAGCTGAAGCGACGCGGCATCAACGCCCGCTTCCACGAGCAGATCGAGGGCATGTACGCCGATGCGTGACGGAGGGTGATGGCTTGAGGACCCTGGCCCACGGCTTCGGCCTGGTCGAGGGTCCGACCGTCGGTCCGGCCGGAGAGCTGTACGTCAGCGACGTCACTCGCGGTGGCGTCTACCGCATCGACCCCGACGGCAGGGTCGACGTCGTCATTCCGAAACGACGCGGCGTCGGCGGCATCGCGCTGCACGCTGACGGTGGTCTGGTCGTGTCCGGGCGCGACGTGCAGCACGTGCGCGACGGCGTGATCCGGACGCTCCTCACGGCCGACGACGGGTACACGGGGTTCAACGACCTGTGTGCCGACGCCGAGGGGCGCATCTACGTCGGCGGCGTCCGGTTCATGGTCTTCGACTCCGATGCGGTGCCGGTGCCGGGCGAGCTGCTGCTGCTCGATGCGCCTGGCCACGCGGAGCCGGTGGCCGACGGGATCGTGCACCCGAACGGCGTCGGCCTGTCGGCTGACGGTCGCACGCTGTTCCACAGCGACACCCGTGGCGGCGCCGTCGTCATCCTGACGCTGGGCCCCGACGGCGGCGTGCTGCAGCGCCGTCACGTACCGATGGAGGGTCCCGGCCAGCCGGATGGCTTGGCCGTCGATGCGGAGGGCTTCGCGTGGGTGGCCATGGTGGGCGGCGGCTGCCTCCGGCGCATCAGCCCGACCGGTGACGTCGTCGATCGCATTGACGTGCTCGCCCGCTGGGTCACCAGCCTGTGCTTCGCCGGCGATCAGCTGGTGGTGGTGAGCGCGGACAACCTCGACGATTCGACGCTCGAAGGCAGCGTGTTCACGATCCCGACCTCCGTCGGCGGCGCTCCGGTCCACCCGGCCCGCATCTAGCTTCCACCGAGCCGGCCGCCCTCGATGGCGGCCACCTGCGGACGCACCTTCACCAGGTAGTAGATCGCCACGATCACGCCGGGCACGCAGAACAGGATGCCCAGACCCGTGACGGCCACCCAGGTCGTGCGGTTCCGCCCGACGTACGCAAACGCCCACTCCGGGCGACGGGCAGCGTCGAGGAGCGCCCACATCGACACGGCGAGTGGGATGGCGGCGAGGGTGACCTTGACGATGGCGACCAGGACGTCGATGGGGTCAGTCTCGCCCGCTCAACCGCGACCGGCGCCACCCGGGAGCTTGGCGAGGGCACGGGTCATGGCCACGACGTCCGAGTCGGTGAGGTGCGCGGCGAAGTGACGCTGCACCCCGCGGAGGTGGACCGGCGCCGCTGCTCGCAGGGTCTGGCGGCCCTCGCTGGTCAGCACGGCGTAGCGGCTGCGACCGTCGGCGATGTCGGCGACACGCACGACCAACCCGGCGCCTTCCATCCTGTCGACGACGCGCGTCAGACTGCTCTTGTGCAGCAGCACCCGCTCGGCCAGCTCTTGCATCCGCAGCCGACCACCCGCCTCCTGGAGCTGGACCAAGACGTCGTACCAGGTCAGAGCTAGGCCGCGCTGGACCTCCAGCTCCTGCTCGAGGACGCCGGTCAGGGCGGCATGGGCTTCCAAGAACGAGCGCCACACTGCGAGCCGTCCGGGATCAGGCCGCTTGCTCGCCACGATCAGGCGGTGGCCTTGAGCGCGGCACCGAAGGCGGCGAGCGCCTGAGCGATCTCGGTCTCGCTGACGATGAGCGGCGGCATCCAGCGCAGCGTGCGCCCGTAGGTGCCGGCGTTCATCAGGATGAGCTTGCCCTCCTCCAGCGCGTGGCGTTGGACCGCCGCCACGCGCGCGGCGTCAAAGAACTCGGTGCCCACCATGAGCCCGAGCCCACGCACCTGGGTGATGCCGTCGTCCTGAGCCGCCAGCTCCTCCAGGCCGGTCGTGAGCTGGCGGCCGCGCGCGCTGACGTGGTCGAGGAAGCCCGGCTCGGTGAGCACGTCGATGGTGGCCAAGGCCGCGGCACACCCGATGGCGCTACCGCCGTACGTGCCGCCATGGCTCCCGGTCGGCCAGCGCGACATCAGCTCGGCGGAGGCCCCCAGCGCGGCGAACGGGAACCCGGACGCGATGCCCTTGGCCATGCAGATGATGTCGGGCTCGACGCCGTAGTGCTCCAGCGCGAACATGCGCCCGGTGCGGCCGAAGCCGGACTGCACCTCGTCGGCGATGAAGAGGATGCCGTGCTCTCGACAGAGCTGGACCACGCCCTCCAGGAACCGCGCCGGAGCGGGCACGTAGCCGCCCTCGCCGAGCACCGGTTCCAGGATCATGGCCGCGGTCTCGTCGGGCGCGGTCATGGCCTTCAGGACGTGGCGGACGCCGTCGAGGCAGCGATCGATCTCGGCGTCCTCGTCGGCCGCCAGCGGGTCAGGGAAGGGAGCGACGAAGACGCCGGCCGGCAGCGGTTGGTAGCCCGAGCGGTAGGACGTCTTCGACGTCGTCATGGCCATGGCCAGGTGGGTGCGGCCATGGAAGCTGCCGCTGAACACGATGACGTTCGGGCGCTTCGTCGCCTGCTTGGCCAGCTTGACCGCCGCCTCGGTGATCTCGGCGCCCGAGTTCGCGTAGAAGAACGTGTCGATGGCACCGGGCGACAGGTGGGCCAGGCGCTCGGCGAGCGGCTCGAGCAGGTCGTGGCGGTAGACGTTGACCTGCGCGTGGATGAACCGACCGGCTTGCTCCTGGATGGCCGCCACCACCTTCGGATGGCAGTGACCGGTGGACGTCACGGCGATGCCGGCCGCGAAGTCGAGGTACTCCGTGCCGTCGACCGTCGTCACCCAGCACCCCTGGCCGGAGACCACCTGCAGGTCGGTGACGCGGAACCAGACGTCGGACAGGTGCGAAGCCATGGTGGGATGCTAGGCGTCCCGCCCCGCCGCCTGCCTCGGCGAGGTCGCGGCTACGTGCGAAGGTCCCGGCGGATGATGCCCGGCTCGTCACTGGTCCACCGCAGACCCGCCTCGCCCTGGTCCAACCACCACTGGCGGCGGGCACCCTGGATCTGGGCCAGCTCCATCACCGTGCCCCCGTGGTCCTCGGTGAGGAAGTAGCGGAACCACCCGTCGGGTCCCACGCGCCCCTCCATGCCGAGCTGCCAACCCAGGCTGGCGGCGTGCTCGGTGGCCAGGTCCATGTCGTCAGGCCAGAACGCGAGGTGGTGCAGGCCGCCCCGCCCGCCGTTCAGCTCGAGGAAGTCGCGGTACACCGACGGCGTGTCGTCATGCTGGGCGATGAGCTCCAGCTGGAGCGTGCCCTGCTGGCACAGCGCGATCGACATGTCGATCGACCCGGGCGTGCCGCGGTAGCTGAAGTCCTCCACCGGGAGCGGCGCCAAGACGTACCAGGGGCCGATGCCCAGGACGTCGGTCCAGTGGGCGAGTGCGGCATCCAGGTCGGCAACGACGTAGCCGTTCTGGCGCAACGGCCCGAACACCTCGTACCCGCGCACGCCGCCGACCGTACCCCGCCTGACCCCCGGCAACCGCGGGCGAGTACCCACGTGAGATGTGGGTATTCGCCCGCAGAAGCGGGGTGGGCTGGTACCGGGGGGTCAGGCGAGCGCGTGCTCGAGGACGTCGTCCACGGTGTCGGCCAGGTGGAAGGTCATGACGGCTCGCACCCGCTCGGGCACGTCGTCGAGATCCGGGCCGTTGCGCTTGGGGAGCACGACCTCGGTGAGGCCGGCTCGGTGCGCGGCCAGGACCTTCTGCTTCACCCCACCGATGGGCAGCACCTTGCCCTGCAGCGTGACCTCGCCGGTCATGCCGACGTTCGGCTTCACCGGGCGGCCCGTGAGGAGGCTCACCAGCGCCGTGGTCATCGTGACACCGGCGGACGGGCCGTCCTTGGGAACGGCGCCGGCAGGGACGTGGACGTGGATGCGGCGCTCGCTCGCCGCGGCATCGACGTCGAAGCGTTGGGCGTTGGCCCGCACGTAGGACAGCGCGATCTGGGCGGACTCCTTCATCACGTCGCCGAGCTGGCCGGTGAGGGTGAGGCCCGGCTCGCCGTCGGACGCGGACGCCTCGATGAAGAGCACGTCGCCGCCGGTGCCGGTGACGGCGAGGCCGGTCGCCACGCCGGGCACGGAGGTGCGGTCGGCCACCTCGTCGTGGAACTTGGGCCGGCCGAGGTGAGCCTGGATGTCGTCGGCGCCGATCGACATCGGTACGGAGGCGGGGTCAGACGCGGTGTTCGAGGCGACCCTGGTGGCCACCTTGCGCATCAGCTTGCCCAGCTCTCGCTCGAGGTTCCGCACCCCTGCCTCGCGGGTGTAGTCGGTGACGATGCGGCGAAGGGCGTCGTCGTCCAGCGCCACCTCGTCGGGCCGCAGCCCGGTGCGCTCGAGCTGGCGAGCGAGCAGGTGGTTGCGGGCGATGACGAGCTTCTCGTCCTCGCTGTATCCGTCCAGACGGACGAGCTCCATCCGGTCGAGCAGCGGCCCGGGGATGGTGTCGGTCACATTGGCCGTGGCGATGAACACGACGTCCGAGAGGTCCAGCTCGACCTCCAGGTAGTGGTCACGGAAGGTGTGGTTCTGAGCCGGGTCGAGCACCTCCAGCAAGGCCGCCGTGGGATCGCCGCTCCAGCCGCCGGCCGACAGCTTGTCGACCTCGTCGAGGAGCACGACCGGGTTCATCGAGCCGGCCTCGGTGATGGCACGCACGATGCGGCCGGGTTGAGCCCCGACGTAGGTGCGCCGATGACCGCGGATCTCGGCTTCGTCACGGACGCCGCCCAAGGCGACCCGCACGAACGAACGACCCATCGCCCGGGCGACGCTCTCGCCGAGGCTCGTCTTGCCGACGCCGGGCGGCCCGACGAGGGCCACGATGGCACCATCGCCGCGGCCGGCAGGGCGGCCCCCGGTGGCCTCGTCAGTCGCCGCGCCGAGCCCCCGCTCGGCCCGCAGCTTGCGGACGGCGAGGAACTCGACGATGCGGTCCTTCACGTCGTCGAGGCCCTCGTGATCGGCGTCGAGCACTTCCCGGGCGCTGGCGAGGTCGAGCCGGTCGTCCGAGGTCGTCCCCCATGGCAGATCGAGCACGCGGTCTAGCCAGGTGCGCAGCCAGCCCTGCTCCGGGCTCTGCTCGCTGGTGCGCTCCAAGCGGTCGATCTCTTTGTCGACGAACTCGCGCACCTTGACGGGCAGGGTGAGCTCGGCCACGCGAGTGCGGTAGTCGTCGGCCGGGGCATCTTCGCCCTCGCCCAGCTCCTTGCGGATGGCCTGGAGCTGCTGGCGCAGCAGGAACTCTCGCTGCTGCTTCTCCATGCCGTCGGCCACGCCGTCGCGGATCTGGCGGGCGACGTGCAGCTCGGCCAGGTGCTCCTTGGCCCAGGTGAGGACGAGGTCCACCCGCTCGGCCAGGTCGATCGTCTCCAAGACGTCGATCTGCTGCTCGACGGACACCTCGCTCCAAGACGTGACGGCGTCGACCAGCGGACCGGGGTCGCTGATCGTGCGCAGGATCTCGGGAAGCCGGCGCGACCCCCGCAGCTCGGCAACGTTCTGAAGCACGGCGCGCAGCTCTCGGGTGGTCAGCTCCACCTGCGGTGTCGGCCGCGCCTCGACAGCGGCAACCACCTGCACCCAGAGCCCACCGCGCTCGGTCGGCGTCGCCGCGCCGAGGCGAGCGCGCTGGAGCCCCCGCAGGATGGCGGCGCGGCCACCGAGGGGCAGCTCGCCCACGGACTCGACGCGGGCGATGACGCCGACGGCGCCGTAGCGACCGTCGCGCCGCGGCACGAGCAGGACACGACCGTCATTGGCCCGCGCCGCTTCGATCGCGGTGCTGGCCTCGTCACCGTTGCCATCGAGGGTCAGGGTGACGACCGTGCCGGGGAACACGACCCCGTCCGGGACCGCCACGAGCGGAAGGGTGACCACACTGGAGGTGTCGGTGGCAGACATGCCGCCAGGGTACCGACGCTGCCTCGGATTACAACCTTACACACAGTCCCTTGCGCGAAGGACGCTCAGGTTTGCTGCTGGCCGGCGAAGGTGATGGCCTCCTCGAACGACGCCTGGGCCAGCAGCAGCTTGCGGAACGGCATGACGAGGCGCGGTTGGTTGAGCCCGAACGCGCCCCGGAACCGCCCGCCCCGGCCGTACAGGGCAACGAGCTTGCGGTCCTCGATCGACCCGTGGACGAGCCGGATGTCGTCGTCCGGGCTCGCCCGGCCAACGAACTGGATGCGGGCGTCGTACTGATCGCTCCAGAAGAAGGGCACCGGGGCGTAGGGCTGGCCCGTGCCGCCGGCTGAGGTGGCGAGGAGGTTGCGGGCGGCCTCGGCCCCCTGCTCGGCGGCGTTGGTCCAGTGCTCGACCCGCATCTCCTCGCCGAACAGCTCGTTCGGCCACCGCACGAGATCGCCCGCCGCATACACGCCGGGTGGACCGGCGGCCAGCGTCGCATCACACACCACGCCATCGCGCAGCTCGAGGCCGCTGTCCGCCAACCAGTCGACGGCCGGTGTCACGCCGACACCGACGACCACGACGTCGGCATCGACCGTCGTGCCATCGCTGAGCCGGAGCCGCTCGACGTGATCGCCGCCGTCGAACGAAGCGACGCCGACGCCCAGGCGCAGGTCGACACCGTGGTCGTCGTGCACCGCCGCTATGGCTCGGCCCAGCTCGGGCCCGAGCCCTCGCTCGAGCGGCACGGGCAGCGCTTCGATGAGGGTGACCTCGAGGCCGCGGCCCCGGGCCGTCGCCGCGACCTCGGCCCCGATGAAGCCCGCGCCGATCACCGCCACGCGTCCGGGGCTGCGGTCGAGCGCGGCCCGCAGGGCGAGCGCGTCGTCGAGCGAGCGGAGCTCGAAGATGCCGTCGAGGTTCGGTTGGCCGGGAAGCCGGCGAGGCGTGGCCCCCGTCGCGATGACGAGGCCCCCGTAGGCCAACGCCCCGCCATCGCTGAGGTGCACCGCGGAGGCTTCGAGATCGAGCCGCTCGGCCCGAACACCAAGCCGAAGCACGAGGCTCAGATCACCGAACTCCTCGGGCTTGCGGAGGGCGATGCGGTCGGGCTCCCACTCGCCGGCCAACAGCTTCTTGGACAACGGCGGCCGGTCGTAGGGAAGGTGGTCCTCGGCCCCGACCAACGTGAGCCGCCCGTCGTAGCCTTCCGTGCGCAACGTCTCGGCGGCCCGCAGCCCCGCCAGCGAGGCCCCCACCACCACCACGTCGCGCAGCATGCCGCCACCCTGCCACGCGGCGCCGGGTTGATGGCTCGGCATGGGCGCCGCCTCGCTTGGCCCGAGCCTCGCTGCGCCTCGTCGCAGCGCTCTCCTCGTCGCGTCAGCGGTCGGCGAAGGCGCTGATGATGACGGTGCTGACGACGAGCACGAACATGACCAGGGCGGCCACCACCGCCCCGGCCGAGAGGATCAGATCGATCATCGGCTGGCCTCCTGTGACTGGCCTCCTGTGGCTGGCTGCGGATCCAGTGTCTCGTCGTACTTCGCTGGAGCCTTTGCGATCGGATGACGGTTCGGCGCGGTTGGTAACGGTTCCGCGCGCCCGTCATGGCGACCGTGCGCGCCGCCAGCGCGTGGAAGGATCCGGCCGTGGCTGCGGTGACCACCGTCGACGACCCCAGCGATCCGCGCCTGGCGGACTACGTCGCCCTCAACGACGCGGCGCTGCGCCGCCGCATCGAGACGCCTGCGCTGGGCCACGGCATCTTCATCGCCGAGGGCACGACGGTCATCCGGCGGCTGCTGCGGTCTCCGTACGCGGTCCGCTCGGTGCTCGTGACCCCCGCCAAGCTGGTGGCGCTCCGTCCCGACCTCGAACGCTTCGACGTCGACGTGCTCGTGGGTTCGCCCGAGCTGCTGCACCGGGTGGCGGGCTTCGACCTGCATCGTGGCGCAGTCGCGGCGGCGGATCGACGAGCACCGACGCCGCTCGCGCAGGTGCTCGCCGGCCAAGGCCCGGTGGCGGTGCTGGAGGGCTTGAACGACCACGAGAACCTCGGCGCCATCGCTCGCAGCGCCGCAGCGCTCGGCGTCGGTGGCCTCGTCCTCGATCCGACCTGCGCCGACCTGCTCTACCGCCGCTGCGTGCGGGTCTCCATGGGCGAGGTGCTGCTGCTGCCGTTCACGCGAGCGGAACGCTGGCCGGGCGGGCTCGACGAGATCCGGGCGTCCGGCTTCCGGGTCCTCGCCCTGACGCCTGCCGCGGACGCCGCCTCGATCGACGATGTCACCGTTGGTCCCTCGGACCGCATTGCCCTGTTGCTCGGTGCCGAGGGTCCCGGTCTCTCGGCCGCCGCGCTCGAAGCAGCCGACGAGCTCGTGCGGATCCCGCTGGCACCCGGCATCGACTCGCTGAACGTCGGCCATGCCGCCGCCGTCGCCTTCCACTGCATTGGACGGCTCACGCCCGCTTGAGACCGGCCAGCAGCCGCTCGGCGCCGGGATCGCTCGCGGTGGCCGGGGCCAGGCAGACCACGTCGGCACCGGCTTCGCCATAGCGGGCGACACGATCGCGCATCTCCGTCGAAGAACCGGTGGCCCCGACGATCGCGACCATCTCGGACGGCACGCGGAGGTCCTTCGGGTGCCGACCCGCTCGGGCCTCGGCAACCAGCGCACCGAAGCCGGCTGCAGCGAACATCTCGCCGTAGCCGGGCTGCGCCAGGTAGAGCGCGAGCCCCCTGGCGGCCTGCTCGACGCCGGCGTCGTCCGTGGCCGCGGGTGCCCACACGGCGAGGCGGGGTGTTGCCCGCCCCGCCTCCCGAGCAGCGGACTCGACGACGGCGCGGGCACTGGCCACCTGCTCGACCGTCACCAGGTTGAGCACCACCGTGTCGGCCAGCTCGCCGCCCAGCGCAAGCATCCGAGGCCCGAACGCCGCGAGCGCCAGGGAGGTGCCTTCGACGCCAGCCCGCAAGCGGAAGCCCCCGGGGCCGCGCTCGCCACCAAGCACCGCTCGGAGGACGCCGATGGTCTCCCGGAAGCGGCGCAGCGTCGGTGCGGCGTCGACGCCGTGCCATGCCTGCGTCACCGTCGGCGAGCTGGCGCCGAGCGCGAGGTGCGCGGCGCGACCGCCGATCTCACCGACCGACGCGACGCCCATGGCCAGCAGCACCGGGTCGCGCAGCGTGACGGGCAGCGGACCGACGACCAGCCGAGCGATGGTCGTCGTGGCCGCCAGCGCGCCCGCCAGCGCGAACGCCTCGAACGTGGCCATCTCGCCGATCCACAGCTCGTCGATGCCGGCCGCGTCGACGTGGCGAGCGACCTGCAACGCCTCACCGGCCGGGCGGTCGAGCCAGTAGGGCAGGGTCACGGCGAGATCGGGCACAGTCAAGCATCTCGCGCCGGGGCGACCGTTCACCCGCACGTCACCGAGCGTCCACCTCCCGGCTACCATCGCCTCCGGTGACGGGGACCTCGGCCTACAGCGCGGCGAGGGCGCTCTGATGACGGAGGCCCCCCTTTCCGAGCAGGTTCCCACCGCGCTGACCGCCGCCGGCTGGCAGCGATGGGTCCCAGGCCTCGGCGTCCTGCGTCGCTATCGGGCCGCCTGGCTAAGGCGAGACCTGGCCGCCGGCCTCGTGCTCACGGCGCTCCTCGTGCCCGCCGGCATGGGGTATGCCGAAGCAGCAGGGCTCGCGCCGATCCACGGTCTCTACGCATCGGCGATCCCTCTGCTCGTCTACGCGTTGCTCGGCCCCTCGCGCATCCTGGTGCTGGGACCGGACTCGTCGCTGTCGCCGTTGATCCTGGCTGCCGTGATCCCCCTCGCCGGTCGCGACCCGGACGAGCGGGCTGCACTGGCCGCCATGATCGCCATCATGGCCGGCGTCCTGTGCCTCGCCGCCGGCCTCGCCCGCTTCGGCTTCCTCACCGATCTGCTGTCGATCCCGGTCCGTTACGGCTACCTCAACGGCATCGCCCTCGTGATCCTCGTGAGCCAGCTCCCGAAGCTGTTCGGCTTCACGACCACGGGCACCGACGCGATCAGTGGACTCCGCGAGTTCGTGGAAGGTGTGCTCGACGGTGACACCAACCGCACCGCACTGGCGATCGGCCTCGGCACGCTCGCGATCATCCTGGGCGTCCGCCGGCTGTTCCCGCGGGCACCGGGCATCCTGATAGCGGTCGTGGCGGCGATCGCCGCGGTGAGCCTGTTCGACCTGGGCACCGAGGGCATCAAGCTGGTGGGCGTCCTCCCGCAGGGACTGCCCTCGTTCGCCGCGCCCAGGATCAGCCTGGCGGAGATGGGGCAGCTGCTGGCCGCCGCGTTCG
>CAZTVJ010000011.1:0-3946 GCA_964616935.1 uncultured Acidimicrobiales bacterium
CGAGGATGCGCTCGCCGCCGAGCCAGTCGATCCATGCCTCCTTCACCCAGGGAGGGCACGGCGCCGCCATGTGCCACACGACCTCGAGGCTCGACAGGTCGTAGCGCGCCTTCGCCTCGGCGGGCAGGCGAAGGATGCGCAGCATCATCGTGGGCACCATGAGGATGTACGTGGCGCGGTGATCGTGGATGGCGGCGAGCGTCGCCTCGGCATCGAACTTCGGGAGCACCACCACGTGGTTGCCGCGGAACAGCCCCTGGGTCGACGAGGTGAACGGGGCGTTGTGGTAGAGCGGTCCGGGCACCACGTGGCAGCCGTCGGCGCCGGCCAGCAGGGCGCCCGGCGACTCCGTGTCGATGATCCCCGGGTCGCCAGCCAGGATCAGCTTCGGTCGACCGGTCGACCCGCCGGATGTGGGGGCCTTCCAGGTGGGCGCGATGCGGTCGGACAGGAGCCCGTCGTCCAGCGCCGGGTCGGGCTCGAAGCCAGCGAGGACCACGGTTCGACCCGGATGCGCTGACGGGTCGGCCCCGACGACCAGGGCGGAGTCGGCCAGCTCGACGATGGCCTGGCGCTCCCGGTCGGGCAGGCGCCACGACACCGGCTGCGGCGTGGCCCCCAGCTTCCATGTCGCCACGGCGGCCTCGTAGAACTCGACCGAGTTGGGCAGGGCGATGGTGACCAGGTCGCCCTCCTTCACGCCGAGCTGCTCGTACGCCCGGGCCAGCCGGTTGGTGCGCCGGTCGAGCTCGAGGCGGCTGATGGTGCGGTCGCCGCACGTCACCGCCGGGCGGTGCGGGTCGGCCTCGGCCAGCGCGGTCATGGCCCGGCTGATGGAGTGCTGGGTCACCTCGCCGTCCCTCCTGGACTCGATCCGCCGAGCCTGCGGAAGGCCAGCTGTGCGGCCGCCACGAGGTGAGCCCAGAGTGGCCGATGGATCCATTCGTCCTGGAGGCGCTGCTTCTCGGCGATGTATGCCGCGCGCGCGGCCAGGATGAACTTTGGGTTGGTGCCGGGCAGGGCCGCGGGCTGGCTAGCCAGGAAGCTGGTCACGCGGTGGACGAGCTGGTCGATCGATCCGTTGTACACCTCGGGGTCGAAGCCGTTCAGGTCCGAGATCAATCGATCTCGCGACACGGCATCCGGCACGAGAGCGAGCCACGTATGGCGCCCCGGCTGGCTATGAGCGAGGTACATCGCCATGCCGAGCTCGAGCGGCATGTTGAAGCGGGCAACGTTCTCGGGACCTTCCCCAGCGGTGCGCGAGAGGTCGTGGATGGAGAGCAGCGAGCGTTCGAGCTGATCGATGATCCGGTCGATGCGCAACGTGCCGCCCGGACCGTCGACGGCCGCGCTCGTGGGGTAGAAGCCGCTGCCGACACACGCGAGGATGATCGCGTCTCTGTGCTCCTCGAAGGCTTCGTCGAACGGGCAGTTGATGAACACCCGTGGCAGGTCTGGTGGCGCGTGGCCACCCTCCCGCTCACCTTGGCCGGACACCTCAGTGCTCGGTGGCGAACTGCTCGTTCAAGCGACCGATCTCATCGAGGCGGGCGCTCAGCTCGTCGGCCGGTGGCGACGCCAGGCCGCGCGTCGAAACCTCGCGGAGCGACATCAGCACCTGCAGCGCTACAGGTCCGACGTCCTGGCTCGGAGCGAGGCGCACAACTTGGAACCCCTGGAAGGCCGGCGGGATCGCGGTATCGCCGACCAAGACGGGGATCACCGGCTTCCCCGGGGCGTCCCAGTGCGCCCCCAGGATGGCCCGCTGTTCCGACTGCATCGGCTGGGAGTGTTCGGACCGGGGAGAGATCACCACGATGTAGGCGTCCGCCTCGTTGGTTGCCCGCTCGAGCTCCTCCCGCCACGACGTCGACGCCGCCAGGAGCCTCGTCGGCATGACCAGGCTCAGCCCGTCCCGCTCGAGGTGCGCCGCCAACTTGCCCACCGTCTCCGAGTCGCCCCGCTCGTACGAGATGAACACCTGCATCGCAGCCAGCGTACCTGCGCGGATGGATCAGAGTCGCTCGATGATGGTGCCGGTGCCGAGGCCGCCGCCGCAGCACATCGTCACCAGGCCGTAGCGACCGCCGGTGCGATCGAGCTCGTGCAAGGCCTTGGTGAGCAGCACGGCGCCGGTTCCGCCGAGCGGGTGGCCGAGGGCGATGGCGCCGCCGTTGGGGTTCACCTTCTCCATGTCGGGCTCCAGCTCCTTGGCCCAGGCCAGCGCCACCGAAGCGAACGCCTCGTTGATCTCCACGGTGTCCATGTCGGCCATGGAAAGGCCGGTGCGCTCGAAGAGCCGATGGGTGGCATCGATGGGACCGGTGAGCATGAGCACCGGGTCGACGCCCACGAGGCAGGTGTCGACCACCCGCGCTCTTGGTGTGAGACCGAGCGCGGCAGCTCGCTCGGCCGACATCAGCAGCACGGCCGCGGCACCGTCGGAGATCTGCGAGGACGACCCCGCGGTGTGCACCCCGTCCTCCCGGGCCACGGCCTTGAGCTGCGCCAGCGCCTCGAGTGACGTCTCCCGCAGGCCCTCGTCCCGGGCGACGTGGTGCGTGGTGCCGGAGGGCTTGCCCTCGTCGTCGAGGTCGGGCGCGTCCAGCTCCACCAGCTGGGTGCCGAAGCGACCCTCGGCCCAGGCGCGGGCCGCGCGCTGCTGGCTCTGCAGGCCGAAGGCATCGGCATCGGCCCGGGTGATGCCCCACTTGTCGGCGATGCGCTCGGCCCCTTCGAACTGGGAGGTCATCTCGTAGCGACCGAAGTAGCTCTTCGGGATGGGGGTGCCGAGCCCCAGCTTCTTGGACGAGTTGACGCCGATGGGGATGCGGCTCATCACCTCGACGCCGCACGCCACCGCCACGTCGACGACGCCCGACCCGACGAGCGCCGTGGCGAGGCCCGTTGCCTGCTGGCTCGAGCCGCACTGGGTGTCGACCGTCGTGGCCGCGGCCGACAGCGGTAGCCCCGCCGCCAGCCACGCCGTGCGGGTGATGTTGAACGACTGCTCGCCCACCTGGCTGACGCACCCACCGACCACCTGGCCGATCTCGGCCGGGTCGATGCCCGAGCGCTTGACCACCTCGCGCTGGACCACGGAGAGCAGGTCGGCCGGGTGCATGGTGGACAAGCCCCCACCCCGGCGGCCGACGGGGGTGCGGACGGCCTCGACGATCACGACATCGGTCATGGCCGGAGCGTAGGGGCGCGCCGGACCCCTCCGCCAAGGAGCCGCCCGAGGAGCCGCCAAGGGGGCGTTGGGCGACTTCGATGTCGCATGTGACAGCAAACCCGCCCAACGCCCTGACTGCGGCTCGGACCGGGGCGAGGTCGAGGTCGGTGGCGACCTACGGTGCCCGTTCTGTGACCGATGCCGCGATCGAGTTCGTGCCCCTGCACCTCCCGCCCGACAGCCCGGCCATCTCCGGCTCGCTGTGGTTTCACGTCCGGGGGGCGGGCGTCCACGTCGCCGAGAGCCCTCGGGCCGACGTGCGCGGGCAGCAGTTCCTCGGGATGCTGGGCACCGTCGCGTGCTGGGCGGTCGATGTGGCCGACGGTGCTCCGGACCCGGACGACGGGCCGTACCAGGACCTGCGCCAGCTGTGGGGCCGCGTGCCCGAGCTGCACTGGACGATCGCCGGCCGGGCGGTGCAGCTCGTCGAGTGGGCCCGCACGCACCGCTTCTGCGGCCGCTGCGGCACGCCGAGCGAGCTGGCCTACGGCGAGCGGGCCATGCGGTGCCCTTCGTGCACGCTGCTCAGCTTCCCCCGGCTTGCCCCGGCCGTGATCGTGCTGATCACCCGGGGCGACGAAGCGCTGCTGGCACGGGGGAGGAACTTCGGGATGCCGATGTACTCGTGCCTGGCGGGCTTCGTGGAGCCCGGGGAGACGCTCGAGCAGGCCGTCGTGCGCGAGGTGCGCGAGGAGGTGGGTGTGGAGC
>CAZTVJ010000012.1:0-3764 GCA_964616935.1 uncultured Acidimicrobiales bacterium
AAGGGCTCGGGCTCGTTCAGACCGGCCTCCTGGGACGAGGCACTCGACCTGGTGGCCGACCGGATCCGCGCCGCCATCGACGACGAAGGGCCCGACACCGTGGTGCCGCTGCTCTACAACTCCTCGGCTGGCGTGCTGGCGTCGGCGGCCCTCACCGACCGGCTGTTCCGCCGGCTCGGCGCGTCCGAGGTGCTGGAGACCATCTGCGCCGCGACCGCGGGCGCGGCGTGGGACACGGTGTTCGGGGGGATGCTGTCGGCCGATCCGTTCGACGTCGTCGCCGCCCGCAACGTCGTCGTCTGGGGCGCGAACCCGACGGTGTCGAACACGCACTTCCCACCGCTCGTGCAGCAGGCGCGCGCCGGCGGCGCCCACCTCACCGTGATCGACCCGAGGCGTACGGCGATGGCGGCCAGGGCCGACCGCCACCTGGCCCCGTTGCCCGGCACCGACGTCGTGCTGGCCCTGGCCGTGGCCCGCCACCTCCGGGCCGAGGGGCTGCTCGACGAGGGCTTCGTGGCCCAGCACGCGCGCGGCGTCGAAGAGCACCTCGCGGCTGCGGAGCCATGGACCCTCGACCGAGCGGCCGACGTGTGCGGACTGACGGCCACCGAGATCGTGGGGTTCGCCGAGGAGTACGCCGCCGTTCGGCCGTCGTTCCTGCGCGTGGGATGGGGCATCGAGCGCAATCGCAACGGCGGATCGGCCTACCGGGCCGTGCTCGCGCTGCCGGTGCTCGTCGGCCACTTCGGTGTCGTCGGCAGCGGGATCATGACGAGCCTCTCCGAGGCGGCACCGCTGTCGATGCGCCGCGCCGATCCTGACGCCCGGCTCGAGCACCCGCCGCGTCGCGAGGTGAACATGAACCATCTCGGTCGTTTGCTGTGCGGGGAGCTGGACGGTCCTGCGGCGCGTGTCTTGTTCGTGTCGGGGGCCAACCCGGCAGTGATGTCACCCGACCAGGTCCGGGTGCTGCAGGGCCTCGAACGTGACGACGTGTTCACGGTGGTCCACGATCAGGTGCTGACCGACACCGCCGCCTACGCCGATGTCGTCCTGCCCGCCACCACCCACTTCGAGGCGGACGACGTCACGCACTCGTACGGCTCGTTCACGTTGCAGCGGATGCCACCGGTGATCGAGCCGGTAGGGGAGAGCCGGACGAACGACCAGGTCGCAGCGGCGCTGGCGGTTCGCCTCGGCTTGCCAGCGGCGTCGTTCGACCCCGATCCCGCTCGCATGATCGAGACGATCGTGCTCGACGAGGGCGGAGCCGAGGGCGCACGCGTGCTCCGCCAGCCCGGCGAGACGCTCCAGTTCGCGACCGTGTTCCCGACGTTCGGCGACCGGCGGGCCCGGCTCCACGATGATGGTGGCGCGCTGCCCTTGCCGGTCTACCGCCCGCTGGACTCCGCCTACCCGTTGACGCTGATCAGTCCGGCGACGAACCGCACGATCAACTCGATGTTCGCCGAGTTCCACCCACCCGATGCCGTGCTGGCCATCAGCGAGGAGGACGCGGCGGCGCGTGGTTTGGTCGACGGCACTCCGGTCACGGTCACCAACGACCAGGCCTCGCTCGTCGTGCCCTGCCGGATCGACGCCTCGATGCGGCGCGGCGTCGTGGCCATGCCCAAGGGTCTGTGGCGCCGTCACGTGCCGGGTGGGCTCACGGTGAACGCCCTCGTGCCGGACGCGATCAACGACCTGGCCGGCGGGGCGTGCTTCAATGACGCGCGCGTCGAGGTCATTGCAGCGGGTGGGGGGGGCTGACCGAGCCGCCGCAAGCACCGCCGGACACACCAAAGGGGATCTACGCCATGGCACAGCAGGCAGAGAAGAAGGGATTGCGGCATGAGTTCAAGGAGTTCCTGAACCAGGGTGACTTCCTGACCATCGCCGTCGGCTTGATCTTCGCCCTCTACACCAAGGAAATCGTCGACAGCCTCCTCGAGGGTGTCATCTACCCGATCATCGCCGCCATCTTCGGCAAGCCCGACTTCCGGTCGATCGGCTTCGACATCGGCGATGCCCGCATCAGCATCGGACTGGTGATCAACGCCATCATCAGCTTCATCGTCGTCGGCATCATCCTGTTCTTCCTGGTGAAGGGCTGGAATCGGCTGCGCCGTGAGCCCGGTGAGGAAGCGGCCGAGACGGAGCTGTCGGTGTTGCGCGACATCCGCGACCGCATGGCGGGCGAGGGCAACTCGGGGGGCGGCAACGCCGGCTGAGCTCTGGTCGACGGTGACGCCGCCCGGCACGTGTCCGGGCGGCGCACCCTCATGTCGTGGTGAGGAACTCCACCCAGTTGCCCTCGGGATCTTCCACGATGGCAATGGTGACGCCCGGACGGATCTCGGTGAGCGGCACCACCACCTTGCGACCCGCGGCCTCGCACGCCGCCACGAGCTCGGGGATGTTCGACACCGAGATCGTCCAGTAGCGGTAGCCCGTCGCGCCGGTGATGCCGCCAGCCGGGGCGGTGGCCTTGGGCTCCCGTTCGTGCTTGACCAGCTTGATCATGCTGGTGCCACACATCAGGCGCCACATGTGGCTGCCGCCGGGCATGGCGTTGTCGCCCGCGGGCGTGAACCCGAGGGTGTCCCGGTAGAAGGCGAGGGCGGCGTCGGGATCCTGCACGACGATGCCAAGGTCGATGGAGTCCTTGGTGAGCTGTACGGCCATGACGGGGTTCTAGCGCACGTGATGGACCTTCGGGGCCGAGGCGCTCCGGGTTGGCGCTCCGGGTTGGCGCTCCGGGTTGGACGCTTCGGCGGGACGGGCAAAGGCTTTCGACGTCAATCGGGATGGACCTGGTCAAACCGGCAGGGAACCTGGACGCCGTCAGGCAGGGTTGACGACGACGAGGCCCGTCGCCCGGTTCTCGCCGGATGAGGGCAGTGGTCAGGCTGGGATGACCGCGTCCAGAGTTGCTGACGGCTTGAGCTGGTCCGGCGCGCTTGACCTTGCGACACCTCTCGGTCCTCCCGGCGGGTCAGGCGGTCGCCAGCCCGCGGGCGGCGATCATCAGACCGCTCGCCACGAGCACCGCGGCCGTCAACAGCGGGGCAACCCGCAGCAGGGTGCTCCACCAGGGCCGAAGGAGGAAGCGCCGCTCGAGCCAGCCCTGGATCCGCACGAGCAGGAGCCCGGCGCCGAGGAGGGTGAGCGCCATGCCGACGCCGTAGGCGCCGACCAGCACCACACCGAACCAGGCTCTGCCGAGCGCCGTCGCGCCCAGGAGCACCACGAGCGCCGACGGCGTCGGCACGAGGCCGCCGGCCATGCCCATCGTGACGAGCCAACGGCGGCTCGGCGCGTCGAGGTGGCCGTGCCCGTGCGAGTGGCCAGGGGCGTGCGCCTCGTGCGGGTGAGGGTGCGGGTGCTCATGGGACGTGGAGTCAGGGTGTGGGTGCTCGTGTGGGTGCGGATGCGCAGGCGCGTCATCGTGCGGGTGCGGGTGTTCGTGTGGGTGCGGATGCGGGTGGTGATGGCCGCCCCGTCCCGTCAGCCGGCGAAGGAGCAGCGTCAGCCCGGCCAGCGCCAGCAGTGCGCCGCTCGCGGCGGTGAGCCACGGCAGCAGCCGGTCGGGGGCAAGGGCCTGGCTCAACCACAGCGCCATGCCCAGCACGAGCACGCCCGTCGTGTGCGTGATGGCCACCGTCGCGCCGATGGCGAGGACCTGGCGGCCGGTTCCACGACGACCGACGACGGCCGCCGCCATGAGCGACTTGCCGTGGCCCGGCGCCAGGCTGTGGAGG
>CAZTVJ010000013.1:0-3082 GCA_964616935.1 uncultured Acidimicrobiales bacterium
GACGTCCCACCACAGGACCTGGTGAACCCGGCCCACTGCCACGACTGACCCGCCGTGGCCGCAACCGTCCCCCTCGTCCACTTGGGGCTCGTCGGTCTCGCCGTCGCCGGTCGCCGCCTGGAGCGGCTGCTCCTGCGCTGACGATCAGAAACCCGTTAATGTTGATCATCTTGGTCAGGTATCGCTAGGGTGACCGCATGTCCCCCACGACGGCGCCCGCCGCGCCTGCGACACCCGAAGAGGTCAAGCGGGCCAGCGACCACCTCCGGGGAGAGCTGACGGACGACCTGGCCGACGGCAGCGACCGCTTCTCGGCCGCCAGCCAGGTGCTGCTCAAGTTCCACGGCATCTACCAGCAGGACGATCGCGACCAACGCCGGGCTCGCACCCAGGCCCGTCAGGACCTTGCCTACTCCTGCATGGTCCGCGCCGCGGTGCCGGGCGGGGCGCTGACCGCCGACCAGTGGCTGGTGTTCGACACCCTGGCCGACGAGGTCGGTGGCGGCGCCCTGCGCATCACGACCCGCCAGGGCATCCAGTTCCACGGCGTGGTGAAGGGGGAGCTGCAGCACCTCATCGGCACCCTGAACCGCAGCCTCGTCACCACCCTGGCCGCCTGCGGCGACGTCGTCCGCAACGTCGCCTGCTGCCCGGCGCCCCACGACGACGGCCGCCAAGCCGACCTCCTCGCCCACACCCGTCACCTGGCCACCCGGTTCCGGCCCCAGACGGCCGCGTACTACGAGGTCTGGCTCGACGGTGAGCAGGCCGTCACGGCCCAGCGGCCGAGCTCGGCGGCGAGCCTGGCTGGCGACGCCGGCGAAGAACCCTTCTACGGTGACGCCTACCTGCCCAGGAAGTTCAAGATCGGGCTGGCGTGGCCGGGCGACAACTGCATCGACGTGTTCACCCAGGACGTCGGCATCGTGCCCGTCGATCTCGACGGCAACGCCGGATTCGTGGTCCTGGTCGGTGGTGGCCTCGGCATGAGCCACGCTCGGGAGGACGACACCTACCCGCGGCTGGCCACCCCGCTCGCCTGGTGCCGCGGCGACGAGCTGGCCGACGTGGTCGAGGCCGTCGTCGCGGTGCAGCGAGACCACGGCAACCGCAACGACCGTCACCGCGCCCGCCTGAAGTACCTCATCGACGAGCGTGGTGAGGCGTGGTTCCGCGCCGAGGTCGAAGCGCACCTCGGTCGCCGCCTGCTCGATGCCCCCGATCTACCGCCTTGGACGACGGCCGACGAGCACCTCGGGTGGCACCGCCAGGACGACGGGCGCTGGTTCCTCGGCGTGCACGTCGACAGCGGCCGTGTCCGCGACGAGGGCGACCAACGCCAGCGCAGCGCGTTCCGAGCGATCATCCAGCGGTTCGGACCCGGGGTGCGCCTCACCGCCCGCCAGGACGTGCTGCTCTGCGACATCGAGGGCCGTGACCGGCGAGACGTCGAGGCCATCCTGCGCGACCACGGGGTTCCCCTGGCCGAGGAGCTGGCGCCGGTGCGACGCCTCGCCGTCGCCTGCCCGGCCCTGCCCACCTGCGGTCAGGCGCTCGCCGAGGCCGAGCGCGTCCTGCCCGAGGTGGTGGCCGCCGTCGAGGCCGAGCTGGCGACGTTGGGGCTCGGCGGCACCGAGGTGCGGCTGCACATGACGGGCTGCCCGAACGGGTGCGCCCGCCCGTACACCGCCGAGATCGGCATCGTCGGGCGCACGAAGACGGGCTACGACCTCTACGTCGGCGGCTCCGCGACCGGGGAGCGGCTCGCCCGCCGGCTCGGGGTCGGCGTCAAACGGGGCGATCTGGCCGCCACCCTTCGCCCGGTCCTCGAGCGCTACCGGGACGAGCGCGCCGCAGGGGAGACCTTCGGCGACTTCTGCGATCGAGCCGACGTCGGCGAGCCGAACCACCAGGAGGCCACGGCATGCCTGTCCTGACGCCGCTCAGCGACGCCGACCTGGCCGAGCAGTCGGAGGCGTTCGAACGCCTCGGACACGAGGGCGCGACGCCGCACGAGGTTGCCGAGGCGGTGCTGCGATGGGGCGTCAACCAGTTCGGTGACGGTCTGTGCCTCACCGCGTCCATGACCGACGCCGTGCTCATCCACCTCACCCATCGCGTGCAGCTGGCCGTCGAGGTGGTGTTCGTCGACACCGGTTACCACTTCGACGAGACGTGGGAGACCGTCGGCGAGGTCATCAAGCGCTACCGCCCGTCCCTTCGGATCGTGGCGAGCAGCCAGCCCCGCGACGACCGTTGGCGAACCGACACGGACGCGTGCTGTGCCGCCCGCAAGGTGGCCCCGCTGGAGGAGGTGCTGGCCAACCGGGAAGCCTGGATCGCCGGGTTGCGCCGCGCGGACGGCCCGAGCCGGGCCGCGACGCCCTACGTCGCTCGCGACCACCGGGGGCTGGTGAAGCTCGCTCCGCTCGCCGGCTGGAGCGACGAGTACATCGAGGCCTACATCGCCCGCTACGACGTGCCCGTCAACCCCCTGCTCGCCAAGGGCTACCCGTCGATCGGCTGCTGGCCCTGCACCAAGCAGGCCGTGGGCGACGACAAGCGGTCCGGCCGCTGGGTCGACGACGACAAGACCGAATGCGGTCTCCACCTCCCGGCCCCACACCTCCCGGCCCCACACCTCCCGGCCCCACACCTCCCGGCCCTGCGGGACCTCTCGTGACCACGGACGGACCGCTCTACCCGGTCGGCCTCGTGCTGAGCGGTCGTGCCTGCCTCGTCGTGGGCGGCGGCCCGGTGGCGGCGCGCAAGGTCGCCGGGCTCGTCGCCTGCGGTGGCGCGGTCACCGTCGTGGCGCCCGACGTCGTCGCCGACCTGGCCGCTCGGACCGATGTACGGGTCGAGCGTCGGTGCTACGAGCAGGGCGAGGCCGCCGACTACCGGCTCGTCGTGACGGCGACCGGTGATCCTGCCGTGGACCAGCAGGTGTTCGACGATGCCGAGGCCGCCGGGGTGTGGGTGAACTCGGCCGACGACCCCGCCCGCTGCACCTTCACCTTGCCCGCGGTCGAGCGGCGCGGGCCGGTGACGGTGGCCGTCGCGACCGGCGGGACCAGCCCCG
>CAZTVJ010000014.1:0-4982 GCA_964616935.1 uncultured Acidimicrobiales bacterium
CGAGCGCCCTGCATCCGGAGGGCCGAGAGGTTGATGTAGAAGTAGCCGCCGAACGTGGCCACCGTCTCGGGATGCGCGGCGTCGAAGTCGTCCGCCTCGTAGGCACCCAGCGAGATCAGCCCGTCGCGGTAGCCCGGCACGATCGCCCCCATCCACACGAGCGACCACCCGAGTGGGCTCACCGGATCGGCGAGCACCTCACCCGCGTTGGCCCTGGTGTAGTGCGGGAATCGCCCGCTGACCGGCCAGTCCGTGATCCAGGTGTCCCTCACCCGGGGGCACCGATGACGCGCTCGCCGAACTCGCTCAGGCGGTCGAGGCCACCGGGACCGGCGAAGAAGAAGGCCGGGATCATGGCCCGGCCAACGCCGAGCTCGGCCAGCTGCTCGGCTCCGGCCACGGGGTCGGCCATCTGGGCGCCGAACATGGCGTTCACCTCGATGCTGTCGGGATCGCGGTCGTGCTCCTCGGCCGTGCGCCGCAGGTCACCGATCAGCCCGCCCAGCCGCTCGGCGTCACCTTCGCCCGGGAAGTAGCCGTCGGCGATGCGGACCGCCCGTTGGATGGCGGCCGGCGTGTCGCCGCCGACCAGCACGGGGATCGAGGACTGCACAGGTCGAGGGCTGCAGGTCACGGGCGCGAAGTCGACGAACTCGCCGTGGAACTCGGCATGGGGTCCGGCCCACAGGGCCCGCATCGCCGCGATGTACTCGTCGTTGCGAGCGCCCCGGCGGTCCCACGGCACGCCGAGGGCGTCGAACTCCTCGCGCAGCCAGCCGACGCCGATGCCCAGCTCGACGCGGCCACCCGACAAGCGGTCGAGCGTGGCCAGCTCCTTGGCCAGCACGAGCGGGTTGCGCTGGGGCACGATCAGGATGCACGTGCCGAGGCGCAGCGACGGCGCGACCGCAGCCACGAAGGACAACCAGATCAGCGGGTCGGGGATCGGCGTGTCCGGCTCGGCCGGGATGCGGCCGTCCGCGGTGTAGGGGTACCGCGACTCGATCGTCGTCGGCAGGATCACGTGCTCGCCACCCCACACCGACTCGAAGCCCACGGCCTCGGCCCGCCGGCAGATCTCCAGGGCGGCGTCGCCGTCGACGCCGATGCTGCTCGCGAACGCCAGGCCGAACTTCATGAGCGCCTCCGATTGATGGGCAGCGCCGCTCGCAGGGCGAACGGGCTGCGGATGTGACAGGTCAGTCGAACAGGTGCCGTTCGCGCTCGAGCTGGTCCGCGAAGGACAGGACGCCGCCGAAGCCGGCCAGCATCTCCGTCGTGAGCGCTCCGTCAGCGCCGCCTTGGTCCACCGGTGCGGCACGGCTGGCCCACGTGTCGTAGTGGTCGGCGTTGTACACGATCCAGCCCGCATGGAACCGGCGGACGCTCGCGCCCCTGGCCATCTGGACGATCGAGCCGTCGGGCATGGTGGCCTGCATCACCCACTCGTCCACGGAGGTGGCCCGGCCGTCGCCGTGGTCGACGAAGGCGGACGGCGCGGTGGGCACGAAGGCGACGTTCGGGATCATGGCCATAACCGGCACGATCCAGGCGCGGATGGCGTCCTGGCCGTAGAAGGCACCGAAGAGCGGATCGATGTAGACCGACGCCGTCGGGTGGAACAGGTCGCAGAGCTGGTCGAGCGAGGTGATGGCGGCGATGGCGCGATGGGCCTCGTCGTTGGGCCGACCCGCGTGCGGCGCGGTGGCAGCGGGGTCAGCGGGCGACATCGGGCGAGCGGGCCCACATGAGCGCGCCGTCGAAGCTGAGCGAGTAGTCGGGCGTGAACTCGATGATCACCCGGTGCGGGGAGTCGAGGAAGGTCTGGAAAACGGTGGCGGCGTGCTCGTCGTCGGGGCGGATGTAGCGGGCGAACTCCGGGTAGAACCAGTCCTTGGTCTTCCGGTCGTCGTGGACGACGCACTCACCCTTGTACGTGATGGTCTTGCCGGCGCCGAGCTTCGAGCCGGTGCTGTTGATGCACACGGAGGCCCGGGGGAAGCGCCGGATGGCAGCGATCCGCTTGCGACGCTCGGCCGCCGTCATCCAGATCTTGCCGTCCTTGGGCAGGTACGCCATCACCACCCCGAAGGCCTCGCCCTTGGCGTTCGTCCACATGAAGACGCACTCGCGCTGGATGTTCACCAGCTGGTCCTCGAGCTCGGGGGTGAGCCCGCACTCGGTGAGATCTTCGTAGTCGTCGGCCACCGCCGCATGGTAATCACGTTGCCGCGGCGAAGCCTGCTCCGAGTCGCGGCAGCGCGGCCCGGTACCCAGGGCCGCCGTCGGCCGTGGGACCGGCGCGGCGCGGCTACCGTCGCTGGCCGAGAGAGGGGGGCGACCTATGGGCGGCACGATCGGGCCGTACAGCACGGCGACCGAGATGCTCGCTGCACTCGCGGCGCGGTCGGTGAGCTCGGTCGAGCTCACCGAGCTCCACCTGGCGCGGATCGATGCGCACGACGGCGCGCTCAACGCCCTCCCCGTGCGAACACCCGAGCGGGCGCGCGAGGCAGCCAAGCGCGCCGACGCTGCCCGGGCGGCGGGTCGTCGGGGCGCGCTGCTGGGCCTGCCGATGACGCTCAAGGAGTCCACGCAAGCGGCGGGTCTCCCACAGTCGGCCGGCATCGAGCCACTGAAGGACCATCGGCCCACCGCCGACGGCCCCGTCGCCCGGAGCGTGTTCGCCGCCGGTGCCTGCCTGCTCGGCAAGACGAACATCCCTGTGGCACTCGGCGACTGGCAAGCCGACAGCCCGGTCTACGGGCGCACGAACAACCCCTGGGACCTCGAACGCACGCCTGGTGGCAGCACCGGCGGGGGCGCGGCCGCACTTGCCGCCGGCATGACGCCCCTCGAGATCGGCAGCGACATCGGGGGATCGATCCGTGTCCCCGCCGCCTACTGCGGCGTGTACGGCCATCGCCCGTCCGAGTCGGCCATCCCGCGCGCCGGCGCGTTCCCGTTCGGCGACCTGGAGAACCCTGGCTTCGTCATGGGCGTGCAGGGCCCGTTGGCCCGAAGTGCCGGCGACCTCGAGCTGCTCTTCGACGTCGTCGCCGGCCCCGTCGAAGGCGAGGACGCCGGCTGGCGCCTCGATCTGCCTGAGGCGCGGCACGAGCGTCTCACCGACTTCCGCGTCGCGATCATGCCGACGCTCGCGCTCGCGCAACCGTCGTCCGAGATGCAGGACAAGGTCGAGGAGCTGGCGACGCTCCTTGGTCACGCCGGTGTCATGGTGGGCGAGGCGATGCCTGCGGTCGATCACGCGGCGTACTTCGACGACTACCTGACGCTGCTCAGCGCGATGGTGTCGCAAGGCCAGGATCGGCAGGAGCGCGCCACTCGCGCCGAGCGTCTGACCAAGAGCGGCGACCCGCTGCTGCACGCCGAGGCGCGAGGCGTGACGCTCGATGCGCACGAGTACCTCGCCCTGCTCGGTCGACGCGAGGCAGCACGGGCCGCGTGGCGTGCGTTCTTCGCCGAGTGGGACGTGCTGGTGTGCCCGACGGCGCTCGACTCGGCGTTCCCGCACCAGACCGGCAACATGCATGACCGAGTCCTGTCGGTCGACGAGCGGACCGTGCCGTACATGCTCAACATCGTCTACCCGATGTGGGCGATCTTCGCTGGCCAGCCGGCGACGGCCTTCCCGGCCGGACTGAACGGCGCTGGCTTGCCCCTCGGGTTGCAGGCGGTCGGCCCCTACCTGGAGGACCGCACGACCCTACGGTTCGCACAGCTGCTCGAGCGCGAGTGGCAGGGCTTCGAGGCGCCTCCCGGGTACTGACGCCTGCCTTGTCGGCCGAGCTACGGCTCGATCAGCTCCGCCACATCAGGGTGGATGGCGGCGAGGCCGCCGTCGAGGGTGACGAGGCGACCGCCCCGGACGCGAGCCAGCTGCGCGAGATACGCGTCGGTCACCTGCCGGTGCCCGACGACGCCGCGCAGCGAGTCGCGGTCGAACGGCCGGTCGTCAGGCCAGAACTCGTGGCGCTGGTGCTTGGTGAAGGCCGTGAGGACGGCGAGCGCGTCGGGCGCGGCCACATCGTTGCGAAGCAGCAGGCGTAGCAGGGTCCCCTGCGTGATCGGAGTTGTTGCGAACCGACGATCGTCGGCGGCGAACCACCGGCGCGTAACAAGGTGATGGACGTGATCGCGCACGGCCAGAGCGACGAGCACGTTGCCGTCGAGCAAGGTCGGCGTCACGGTTCGTCGTCGAGCGACCGGACGTCCTCCGCGGTGATGGGGTGGCCGAGGCGCACCACGGGAAGACCCGTCACGTCGTCGGTGCGCACGACCACCGTCGCCCCGGTGCCGAGCGCCTGGCGGACGAGCGCCGCGACGACATCGCCCATCGACTGCGAGCGGTCTCGTGCGATGGCGGTGATGGCGCGGTGCACGTCGTCGGGGATGTCCAGCGTCGTGCGCACCGTCACATCATAGCATCAGTCCATCATCGTGGGTCGCGTGACTGATCTGCCGGGGAAGGGCGACGGCTGAACGTCTCGCCAGTCACTTGGTGGGCGCGGAGAGATCCCTGTTTTCCATCTCCCACGCGTGGCCCATCGCGTGGTAAGCGCTTGGCGGTGATGGCGTCCTGCCCAGGTAGACGCGCAACTCCCAAGCGTCACCGCGGCGCCGGATGAATCCGACCATGTCCCCACCTCGCTCAAGACTGGCACGAGACGGCAACCGGTCCGGGGAAGGGAGCAGGGCCGGCTGGAAACCGGCCCTGACCTGGTGCTTCTCTCGCAGCCCGTACGGGATTCGAACCCGTGCCGCCACCTTGAGAGGGTGGTGTCCTAGGCCACTAGACGAACGGGCCGTGCTGCGGAACGCCCCGAAATGCTAGCAGGACGGCAGATCGACCGGTCGCCGCAACGACGGCACACAAGACCAGCGCGGCGAGGTGGCGCAGGTCGAAGTCCGGCCTGTCGATGCGGAATTCGGCTCCCCGAGGCCGAGGTTCCGATTGATGG
>CAZTVJ010000015.1:0-8855 GCA_964616935.1 uncultured Acidimicrobiales bacterium
GATGAAGAAGCGAGTGGTCGGCCAGTTCGGGTCGAAGCCCAACCGGAAGGGGTTGCGGAGCCCGTAGGAGAAGATCTCACGACAGACCTGGCCGGGCGCGGCGAAGCTGGTCTTGCAGCTCACCGAGCCGGGCGCGGCCAGGAAGGGGTTTCCCGGCGCCGGATCGCCGGCCAGCGTGACCCGCAGGATCTTGCCGTTCAGCAGGCTGAGGTCGCGCGCCGCATCGTTGCTGTCCTGGCAGCTGCCGGTCGAGCGGGGATCGCAGCCGCTGTCGCCGACGCCCACGTAGAGGTAGCCGTCCTTGCCGACGTGCAGGTCGCCACCGTTGTGGTTGCCGCCCTGCGACGGGATGTTGTCGAGCAGCACCGCACCGGCGGTGAGCGTGCTGCCCGCCAGCGCCAGCTGCTGGACGCGGTTGCGGCAGACCCCGCCGCCGAAGTCGGCCGTGTAGTAGGCGAAGAGGTTGCCGGCGTTGGCCGGGTCGACGGCGAGCCCGAGCAGGCCGCGCTCGCTCTGCGTGCACACCGGCAACGTGAGCAACGGAGCCGACGCGGTGGTACCCGTGATCGTGCGGATCTCGCCGCTCTTGGAGGTGACCAGCACCCGCCCGTCAGGCAGCGGTGTGAGCGATGTCGGCTGGGCCACCGAGGCCACCGGGACGTCGGCGAAGCCGGCGGGGAGGCCCGTGAGGGCTCCCGCCGGCGGCGCGCCAGGTATGACACTGAAGCCCGCTACGACCGCCCCGAGCGCGGCAACAGCACGTAGTGCACGTGTTGTCCGCATCCCTCGACCCTAGGGGACGTTGCCGGGGGAGCCGGTCGCGGCCGCCGCCGCCGCTGCCTTGGCGGATCGAGCTCATGATGCGCTTCAGGCGCCCGAGGTTCCGCCCAGCGAAACGATCCGTGCCTGAAGTGAACGACGTGAGTCACGAGCTCGGCGTGACGAGGTCCACGGACGGACCATGCCGGCCGCTGACCCGCCCTTTCGCAGGTCAGCGACCGCCGGGATCAGATGTCGTAGTAGAGGAAGAACTCGTAGGGGTGCGGGCGCAGGCGGATCTCGTCGATCTCGTGCACCTTCTTGTAGTCGACGTAGGTATCGAGCAGGTCGTCGGTGAACACTCCTCCGGCGGTCAAGAACCCGTGGTCGTGGGCCAATGCCTCGAGCGCCTCATCGAGCGAGCTGGGCACCTGGGGCACCAGCGCCAGCTCCTCCGGCGGGAGGTCGTAGAGGTCCTTGTCGACCGGGGGAGGCGGCTCGATCTTGTTCAGCACGCCGTCGAGGCCGGCCAGCATCATCGCCGAGAACGCGAGGTACGGGTTCGACGAAGCGTCCGGGCACCGGAACTCGACCCGCTTGGCCTTCGGGCTGCGCTGGGCGATGGGGATGCGGCACGACGCCGAGCGGTTGCGCTGGCTGTAGACCAGGTTGACCGGCGCCTCGGAGCCCGCCACCAGCCGCTTGTAGGAGTTCGTCGTCGGCGCGCCGAAGGCCAGGATGGCCGGCGCGTGGTGGAGCAGGCCGCCGATGTACCAGCGGGCGATGTCCGACAGGCCGGCGTAGCCCTTCTCGTCGAAGAACAGCGGCTCGCCGCCCTTCCAGAGCGACTGGTGGGTGTGCATGCCCGAGCCGTTGTCCTGGAAGATCGGCTTGGGCATGAAGGTGAGCGACTTCCCGTGCCGACGAGCCACGTTCTTCAGCACGTACTTGAACGTCATGAGCTGGTCGGCGCCGGCGAGCAGCGTGTTGAACTTGGTGCCGATCTCGCCCTGGCCGCCGCTGGCCACCTCGTGGTGGTGCAGCTCGACCTCGATGCCGAGCTCCATCAGCGTGGCCGCCATCTCCGAGCGCAGGTCCTGGAAGTGGTCCATGGGGGGCACGGGGAAGTAGCCCTGCTTGGTGCGGGGCTTGTAGCCGAGGTTCGGGCCCTCGTCGCGGCCGGTGTTCCAGACACCCTCGACCGAGTCGACCATGTGGAAGGCCTTGTTCGGCCCGTACTCGAAGCGGACATCATCGAAGACGAAGAACTCGGGCTCGGGGCCGAAGTAGGCCGTGTCGGCGATGCCCGTCGACTTCAGGTACTCCTCGGCCTTCTTGGCGATGAACCGCGGGTCACGGCTGTAGCTCTCCCCCGTCACCGGGTCGGCCACGAAGCAGTGCAGCACCATGGTCTTGCGAGCGCGGAACGGGTCGACGTAGGCCGTGTCGGGATCCGGCATCAGGATCATGTCCGATTCCTGGATCTCCTGGAACCCTCGGATGGAGGACCCGTCGAAGCCGTGACCGTCCTCGAAGGTCTCCTCGCTGAGGACCCCGGCCGGGATGGTGACGTGCTGCATGATGCCGGGGAGGTCGCAGAACCGGAGGTCGACGAACTCGACACCTTCGGACTGCACCATGGCCAGGACTTCGGCAGGGTTCCGTTCTGTCACGATTCCTCCTGATGACGCGCGGGGAGGGCAAACCTCCGTACGGCGACGAACACTCGCCGCTGACGATTTCCCGCCCGTTGCTCTTTTGTGAACGTCCCATGAACTGGGCACTGCATCCTGGCCGACGGCGGCCGTGTTGGCGAAAACTAGTGACATGGAACGCCAGCAGGATTACGTGCTGCGCTCGGTCGAGGAGCGTGGGGTCCGGCTCATCCGGCTCTGGTTCACCGACGTCTTGGGCCAGCTGAAGAGCTTCGCCATCAGCCCCGCCGAGCTGGAGAACGCCCTCGAGGAGGGCATGACGTTCGACGGCTCGTCGATCGACGGCTTCTCGCGCGTGCAGGAGAGCGACGTCTTGGCCCGGCCGGACGCGAACAGCTTCGAGCTGCTCCCCTGGGCCGACCACAACGCGCCGGAAGCCCGGATGTTCTGCGACATCTTCAACCTCGACGACACGCCCTTCGAGGGCGACCCCCGCCAGGTGCTGCGCCGCAACCTGGACCGCGCCCGCGAGCGCGGGTTCTCGTTCTACGTCGCCCCGGAGATGGAGTTCTTCTACTTCTCGCCGGGCGACGACGGGCGGCCCATCCCGCTCGATACGGGCTCGTACTTCGACCTGACCACGGCCGACGTGGCCGGCACGCTGCGCAAGCGCACCATCCAGACCCTCGAGGCCATGGGCATCCCCGTCGAGTACTCCTTCCACGAGGACTCGCCGAGCCAGCACGAGATCGACCTCCGCCACACCGACGCGCTGTCCATGGCCGACAGCGTGATGACCTTCCGGCTCGTGGTGCGCGAAGCGGCGTCGACCGAAGGCGTGTATGCCACCTTCATGCCCAAGCCACTCGAAGGTGTGCAGGGCTCCGGCATGCACACCCACATGAGCCTGTTCGAGGGCGACGTCAACGCCTTTCACGACCCGGGCGACCCGTACAACCTGTCCAAGGTGGCCAAGGGCTTCATCGCCGGGCTGCTCGTGCATGCACCCGAGATCACTGCCATCACGAACCAGACCGTGAACTCCTACAAGCGCCTCATCCCCGGGTTCGAGGCGCCGGTGTTCATCAGCTGGGCTCGCAACAACCGTTCGGCCCTCATCCGGGTGCCGGTGGCCAAGAGCAAAGCGCAGTCCACCCGCATCGAGTATCGCTCGCCCGACCCTGCCACCAACCCGTACCTGGCCTTCTCCGTGATGCTGGCCGCCGGCCTCAAGGGCATCGAAGAGGGCTACGAGCTGCCCGCCGAGGCGGCGACGAACATCTTCGAGCTGACCGACGAGGAGCGGGCCGCCGAGGGCATGGAGCCGCTGCCGCAGTCGCTGTCGGACGCCCTGCGGGCCATGGAGGGCTCGGAGCTGGTGGCCGAGGCGCTCGGCGAGCACATCTTCGAGTGGTTCCTGCGCAACAAGCGCCGGGAGTGGCGCTCGTACAAGACTCAGGTGACACCGTTCGAGATCGATCGCTATCTCCGAACCCTGTGAACGGCTACATGGAACCCATCCTCGTCTACACCGATCCCCCGCCCCCGGAGCTGGCCCAGACGCTCGACCTGGCCGGCTACCCGTGGAAGGCCGCGTCGTCGATCGAGGTGGCCAACCGGCTGGAGCCGACCGAGGGCTGGGCCGGGGCCGTCGTCACTGCCGATCGCGACCCGGAGTCGGCGTGGGCCTTCTGCCGTACGGTCCGCAAGCGGGACGTCCCCCTGGCCCCCCTGCTGCTGCTCGTCTCGGGCGCGCAGCTGGCCGACCTCGAGCTGCGCGACGACCTCTTCGACGACTTCTGCCTCGCCCCGTTCCACCCCCGTGAGCTGGAGGCCAGGCTCAAGCACCTGTTCTGGAAGAAGGGCGGCGGCGCTCGGCCGGAGCTGGTGGAGTACGGCGATCTCGTGCTCAACCTGGAGACCTACCAGGCCTACATCACCTCGAAGCCGCTCGACCTCACGTACATGGAGTACGAGCTGCTGAAATTCCTGGCTCAGCATCCGGGCAAGGTGTTCACCCGTGAGATCCTGCTCAGCCGGGTGTGGGGCTACGAGTACTACGGCGGTGCCCGCACGGTCGACGTCCACATCCGGCGCCTGCGGGCCAAGCTCGGCGAAGAGCACGCCGGCCTCATCCAGACCGTGCGCTCGGTGGGCTACCGCTTCGGCCAGAGCCGCTGGAGCATGTAGCACTGGATCCCGCCCAACGCTGGTGTCGCCACCTGGCTGGCGGACGTTGCGCTGGCCGTCCTGCTGACCAAGTCACGCTTTGTGTCGCTCCAGCACCGTGATCGGTGACTTGGTCGACGTGTGTCCGAACGGTGTGACAGCCCTTGGCCATGATGCGCCCTCATGAGCGAGCTCGACCGCACGCTCGCGGCTCTGGCCGCCAAACAGCACAGCGTGATCAGCACTGGCCAGATCCGCCAGATCGGCTGCACGCCCAGCGCCCTACGGCACCGAGTGGAGACCGGCGCGTGGGAACGGATCGGGCGGCGGTGCCTCCGCCTCGCGGGCGCGCCGGAGACCTGGCGACAGCTGCTCACCGTCGGACTGCTCGATCTCGGCGACGAGGCCGTGCTGGCCGGGCGCAGCGCCGCCGCACTCCTGGGTCTCGACGGGTTCGCCGAAGGCGCGGTCGAGCTGCTCGTACCTCGCTCCGTCCGGAACCGGACGACGGTGGGGTCGGTGCGGTCGGCGGGTGTCCTCCATCCGATAGACCGCGTCACCCGGGACGGCTTCGGCTGCACGAGCGCAGCGCTGACCATCGTGCAGCTCGCAGCCCATGTGACCGAGCGCGAGCTGGAGAACGCCATCGACAGCTCGCTCCGATTGGGGTTGACCTCCGAGACATTTCTCAGGCATCGCCTGCGCGAGCTGCGTCATCGGGGTCTGACGGGGGTCGGCATGCTCGATCAGGTGCTCGACGGCGCAGGCGGTCACTCTCGGCTCGAGCGGATGTTCCTGGATCTCGTGCGCCGAGCTGGTCTCCCCATGCCGAGCTGTCAGCGAATCCACCACGATGCTGGACGATTCGTGGCTCGCACCGACTTCTGCTTCGCACCGCATGCCCAGCTCGTTGTCGAGGTCGCCGGCCACGGCACGCACGCCACACGGCGCCAACGCCAGCGCGACGCCCAGCGGCAATCGGAGCTGGCGCTCCTCGGCCTGATGATGCTCACCTTCACCTACGAGGACATCGTCGAGCGGCCAGCTTGGGTGCTCGGCGTCGTGCGCCGGGCCCTCCTGGCCGCGGCGACATGACCGAGTCACCGATCGCGTCGCTCCGACGACGCGATCGGTGACCTGGTCGGTCGAGGAACGCGCCAACAGGGCAGACTGCGCCGGTGAGAACCATGGCGAAGATGATGGAGACGTGGGGCGACGCACAGGTCGTGATCCACCTCGAGTTCGTGAACGGCCTGAGCTTGGAGGGGCTCATCAAGGAGATCGACCGCGACGAGGCGGTGATCGAGCCGGTCTACGAGGACGGCACGGTGGGCCCGCTCACGGTGGTCAACCTGAACCACGTGGTCATGGCGTACTACGACGAGAACCCGCCCGACCTGGTGGGCGGGGAGTGGGCCGCGGCCGACGCCGACATCGACCCGGCGCAGGACGAGTAGACGTCGGGCGCGACACGCGGGCGGACGCGACACGCGGGCGACCAGGGGCCGCACGCGTGCGCGTAACCGGCTTCGATTCAGCTCGGGGGCGGTACTGCGGGCGGAGCGGCGGGTAGCTCGGGGGCGGGGCCGATGCCCAGCTCGGCCCGCAGGTCGTCCAGCGCGCTGGCGGCCTTGAGATCCATGGTGCTGGCCTTCAGCTCGGCGATCGCGGCTTCGGGTGACGTGGCGTCGGTGAGCTCGGCCTTGGCGCTGGCCTGGGCCATGCGGGCCTGGATCTTGTTCTCGACCTCTTCGAGGCTCGGAGCGTCGGCGCCGACCGTCGCCGTCATCGAGTCCATGGCCTTGTTGACGCTCTCCTGCATCTTGGCCGACTCGAGCTGACCGAGCAGCTGCATGCGCTTGGCCGCGAGCTCCTGCATGGACATCGCGTTGGCCTTGACCGCTTCCTTGGCCTTGGTGGCCTGTTCGTCGGCGGTGGTGAGCTGCTGCTGCAGCATCGTGACCGTGTTCCCTGACGCCTGCATCTTCATAGCGATCTGGGCCGCCGTGGCGTTCCACTTCTCGGCCTCGGCCGCGTTGCCGGCCTTCGTGGCTGCGTCGGCGCGGAGCAGGGCCTGCTTGGCCAGCTCCTTGGCCTCGGCCTGGTCGCCGGACGCCTCCTCCAGCTCGGAGGCCACGTTCGTACGATGCGCGATGACCTGCGCGGCCTGGTTGCGCAGCTGCTGGTCGCGCTTCTGCGCCTCCTGGATGGCCTGCTCGATCTCGATCTCGGGATCCTTGATCTCGTCGCTCTTCATGCCGAACCAGGTCTTCACGTAGTTCCAGGTCTTGCCCATGCTGGGCCCCTTTCTCTCGTCCGAACGGCGGCTAGCGCCGCCGGCCCATCCCACGGCTGCTGCTGCCGCCACTCAGGTTGATCGCTCCACTGCCACCACCGCTCGGGCGTCGTCCCCGCCGCCACCGGAGAAGTAGTCGTCCGGGGAACGATAGTTCCTGCTCGGCGCCATCGAACGAGTGGCCATCATCGTCAGCGCCGCCGTCGCCGCGGGGCGGCTCCGGACGGACTGGGCGAACTCCCTCGGTGTCGCGAAGTCCTCGATGGGCGCGGAGAGGACCACCACCTTGAAGAAGGCATCGGGCTGCTGGAGTCAGTCCGTGGTGCTGTCGAGGCAAGCCAGCTCGTTCTGGGTGAGCCCCGCGGCGTCCTGGTCGAAGGTGACGTTGCTCTGGCGCAGATCGGCTACCGCATCGTTGACGCTCTGGGCGGCGACCGGCGCGCCCAGCACTGCGAGGGCACCCGCTACGCAGGTCAACCAGGCGATGAACTTGCCTCGGCTCAAGCGGGCCCCTGGGATTCGGCCGGCACCAGCGAGCGCTGACCCCAGTGCCGCCACCAACGGCACCGCGCGCCTGGAGCGGAGCGAGTCGGCGAGCTCACCGCAGCGAGTTGAGGATGCCCTGCACGTCGTCCAGCTCGGTGCGGGGGTTCACGAAGCAGAACCGCAGCACAGTCTCGCCCGCCCACGACGTGGGCACCGTGAGCGTGAACCCGTCGGCGAGCGCCCGGGCGCTCCACGCGGCGTAGTCGGCCGGCGCCCAGCCGACGCGCCGGAAGAGCACGACGGAGAGCTCGGGCTCGAGCACCAGCTCGACGTGCGCCGTATCGCGGATCAGCGCGGCGACGTCACGGGTCAGCGCGAGCGTGGCGTCGATGGCAGCCGTGTACGCGCTCGTGCCGTGGGTGGCGAGCGAGAACCAGAACGGCAAACCGCGGGCGCGCCTGGTGAGGTGGTACGCGTAGTCGCTCGGGTTCCACTCGGGCCGCTCGTTGATCGTGTCGAGGTACTCGGCGTGCTGGGTGAAGGTGGCCCGGGCCAGCTCGGGGTCTCGGTAGAGCAGGGCGGCGCAGTCGAACGGGGCGAAGAGCCACTTGTGCGGGTCGATCACGATGCTGTCCGCCAGCTCGATGCCGGCGAACAGCGGCCGAGTCGAGCTGGAGGCCAGGGCCGCGCCGCCATAGGCCGCGTCGACGTGGAACCAGAGCCCGCGCCCCTTCGCCACCGTTCCTGCGCCGTGCAGGTCGTCCACGATGCCGGCGTTGGTGGTCCCGGCCGTGGCGACGACGGCCACAAGTCGTTCGAGGTCGTCCGCCGCAAGACCGTCGAGGACGACGTGCAGGGCCTCGCCGGTCAGGCGGCCCCGCTCGTCGGCGGGGACGGCGAGGACATCGGCATCCATGACGCGTGCCGCCGCCCGGATGGACGAGTGCGCCCCGCTGCCCGCCAGCACCAGCGCCCGGCCGTGCGTCCGTGCCGGATCTGCGGCACGCCGCGTGTGGCGAGCAGCCACGAGGCCACTGAGGTTGCCGGCCGAACCCCCGGCCACGAAGACGCCACCGGCTCCCGGCGGCAGGCCCGCCAGCTCGACGAGCCAGTGCAGGGCTTCGTTCTCGGCGAACACGGCGCCCGCGCCCTCGAGCCAGGAACCGCCGTAGATGGACGACGCCCCGACGACGAGGTCGAAGAGGATGGCGGCCTCGGTAGGCGCGGCGGGCACGAAGGACAGGTAGCGGGGGTGATCGACGGAGATGCAGGCTGGGGCCAGGACATCGCCAAACACCCGAAGGGCTTCGAGGCCCCCGAGCCCGTCCGCGGTGACGGTGTGCCCGGCCATGGCGCGCAGCTCGGCCTCCGTGCGGGGACCGTCGAGCGGTGGCGGGTCGAGCCGCATGCGGTCGACGGCGTAGCGCAGGATGGCCTGGGTCAGGACCTCGGTGAGCGCGTCGCGCTGGTGCATGCTGAGCAGTCTGGTC
>CAZTVJ010000016.1:0-3659 GCA_964616935.1 uncultured Acidimicrobiales bacterium
GGGTACGAGACCCGGGCCATCGTGCTCGGTCACGTGCAGCGAGGGGGCACGCCGACAGCCTTCGACCGGGTGCTGTCGACCCGGTTCGGGGTCGCCGCCATCGACGCCGTCCACGACGGCGCCTGGGGCGAGATGGTCGTCTACCAGGCACAGAAGATGAGGCGCGAGCCACTCTCGGTGGCCATCGGCCGCACCCGCACCGTCGACCCGTCGATCTACGACGTCGCCGAGGTGTTCTTCGGCTGAGGGGCGGTCGGATGGGTCGGATGGACCGCTCGTGCGCTACCCGGTCATCGTGCCGCCAGGCCACACTGTTGCCGTGAACACCTGGCCGCCGCCCAACGACCCGCGCGTGGGCCTGCGGCCGCCGGTGCCGGCTTCCCCGGGCGCGGTCAGCCGGACTCCGAAGACACCCTGGCCGCCGCCCGTGCCGCGGGCCGGCGGTCGACTCGCGCCACCGCCACCGCCACCGCCGGCGCCGAGTCGAAGCGGCCCGGTCGCGCCGCCGCCACGACCACAGCCGAGCTGGCTGCGACGGCACGCCTTCGTCAGCATGGTGGTCGTGCTGATCGTGCTGGCCCTCGTCGCCGGGGCTGCCTCCGTGGTGATCGCGGTCGCCGGTCGGGACGACGCCGGCGCGGCCTCGACCACGTCCAGGGTGACGGCGGACGGCTGGGACGAACGGATCGAGCCGCTCGCGCGGTTCGTCGAACAGGAGCGTGGTCAGCGCATGTCGCGGGCGGTGTCCGTTCGCTTCCTGGACGACGACGCGTTCGTCCGGGCGCTCGACTTCGGCGGGATGGACGAAGGGTGGGGAGAGCTGCAGAGCGCCACCGACCGCGCCCTCGGCTGGATCGGCCCGGGCATCGACTCCGAGGTGGCCTGGACCGAGCTGGGCGAGGCTGGGGTCGCGGCCTTCTACGACCCCGGCCGCCGCCGCATCTTCGTCCGCGGTACGCCGGGCGACGGGGAGCTGCCGGTGCCGCTGCGGGTGATCGTCGTGCACGAGCTCACCCACGCGTGGCAGGACCAGACGGCGTCGCTCGATGGCTTCGTGGAGGACGCCGAGGCCGGTCTGGCGTGGCAGGCGGTGGTCGAGGGCGACGCCATGCACGTCGAGTCCGCCTACGTGGCGACCCTGTCACCCGGGGAGCAGGCCGCGTGGCAGGTCTACGAGACGTCGGCGCGTGCCGGCCGCCGTGCGAGCACCACGACACCGCCGATGCTCGAGCTGGCGGCGCTGGCGCCCTACGTGATGGGCGAGCGGCTGGTGGCCACGCTCGACGCCGTCAACGGCGACCGGGGTGTCGACCGAGCACTGGCGGACCCGCCGCCCACGAGCGAGCAGGCCATGTTCGCCGCAGTCCTCTCCGGCCGGGTGCCGGCCGACGACGTCGTCCCGCTCGAGCTGCCCCGTGGCGCCCGCATCGTCGACGAGCGGCGGATCGGCGCCTGGGACGTGTTCACCACCCTGATCACCCGCGTGGACGGACGGACCGCCACGCTCGCGTCGCGGGGCTGGAGCGGCGGTCAGGAGATCAGGTGGGAGGACGACGACCGCGTCTGCGTCGGGTGGGCACTGCAAGCCGACAGCGAGGCGGCTGCCGGGCGGCTGACGAGCGCGCTGCGGGCGTGGGGTGCCGCTGGACCCGCAGGTGCCGCCACTGTGAGCACCGACCGGCTCGGCTGGACGGTCCAGATGGTGGCCTGCGATCCCGATGTCGATGTCGTGGCGCCCCGCGCCGCGGACGTGGCTGATGCCGCGGCCTGGTTGTGGCTCCACGAGGACATCGTGGAGGCCCTCGCCGCGGACGTCTCGTTGCCCCGGGCCGACTGTGCGGCCACTCGGGTGCTCACCGACCTCGACGCACGCGACGTCACGGCGGCCGATCAGGCCGATCACGGCCCTGATCGCTTCATCGAGGCGGCCCGCTCCGCGCTCGCGAGCTGCGCGGACATCACCACTGTGGTCGGCTGATCCGGACGAGAGGCGGCTCGCACCAGCCGGCCACTCAGCTGCCGGATGGCCCGGCCGTGGAGGGTGACAGCGCCGGCGGAAGATCCGGTTGACTCGACGGGTTCAGGTCGGGGAAGTCGAACGGCGTCAATGGTGTCGACACGACGACGCCGTCGCCCCGCGGCCAGTCGCGCGGCTGCCCGTCGACGAGGAGGCGAACCCGCTTCACCTGTCGCAGCCCGGTGGCGGTGTAGACGATCTGGGCCACGGCCTTGGTCTGCGACTCGCCCTTCGCGTCGAAGAAGGCCTCGTCGAGATCCACCTCGAGCGTGCCGTCGGGGAGCAGGTTCGTCTCGATCAGCTGTGTCTGGGCGGGGACGAACGTCTGGAGGCGCCGGTCCCGCTCGACCGGCGTGAGGCCCTTCAACAGCTCACCCAGCACGATCTTCGGCTGGGGGTTGACGTCGCGACTCACGCCTTGAAGGCGTTCCGGCCCGAGCGATCCCTGGCCGGTGAGGAAGAACACCTTGGGGCTGCTGGCCCCGCCGGCAGCGGCGGGTTGTTCGGTCTGGCTGTCGAGGTCGGGTCGCTCGGCGGTGCCCAGCGTTCGCGGGCTGTCGTCGAGGGCCACGCCACAGCCGGCCAACCCGGTCACGGCGACCGCGGCGGCCATGAGCCGAAGCAGGAGTCGACGGGTGCCGGAGTGCGTCGAGACGGACATGGGAACGCTCATGGTGCCACCGGTAGCTCGATCACGAAGCGCGCCCCGGTGGCCCCATCGGACCGGTCCTCCACCCACACTCGGCCGCCATGGAGTCGGACGTGCTCGTCCACGAGGGCCAGGCCGAGGCCCGCGCCCTCGCCCATGCTGCGCCGCCCGGCGCCTGCGCCGCGCGAGAACCGCTCGAACACGAGCTTGCGCTCGTCCGCCGGCACGCCCGGGCCGTGGTCCTCGACGCTGATCCACACCTGATCGCTTGGCTCGCCCTCCTCGCCAATTGGTGCCGGCTGCACGCCGATCTCCACCTCGCCGCCGCCGTAGAAACGGCCGTTGTCGACCAGGTTGGCCACGACGCGCGCCAGCCGACGCTTGTCGCCCCGGATCACCAGCTCCTCGGCCGCCTCGTCCACCTTCACCGGTGCTTCGGGCATGCCGCTCACCGCTACGGCCTGGCGGACGAACTCCGCCACGAGCAGCTCCTCTCGATGGAGGCGGACCGCCCCTGCGTCGAAGCGAGAGATCTCCAGCAGGTCCTCGACGAGGCCCTGGAAGCGGGCCACGTCGGCGACGAGGAGGTCGAGTGCGGCGGCGGCTCGCTCGGGCATCTCGTCGCGGCGGGCTTGGAGCACCTCGATGGAGGCGGACAGCGTCATGAGCGGTGATCGCAGCTCGTGGCTGACGTCGGAGGCGAAGCGCGCATCGCGCTCGACCCGATCCTGGAGGGCGGCGGCCATGTCGTTGAACGCCGTGGCGAGCTGGGCGAGGTCGCGGTCCTCGGTGGTCTCGAGGCGGGTGTCGAGGCGCCCACCGGCGATGGCCTTGGCCGCCTGCGCAGCCTCGCCCAGCGGTCGCACGGCGCGACGGGCCGCCATGCTGCCGAGCAGCAGGCCGAGCGACGTCGTGATGGCGGTGGCCACCACCAGCGCGACGCCGACGCTCGAGAGCGTGCTCTGGACCTCGGCGAGCGTGACGATCTCGAAG
>CAZTVJ010000017.1:0-3494 GCA_964616935.1 uncultured Acidimicrobiales bacterium
CGCTCGAAGTGGGAGCGCATCTGATGGAACGTCGGGGCCACCCCGTCGGCGGAGCGATCGCCGGGTTCGTGTTCTTCTTCTTCCTCGGCCTGACGCTGATGCTGTTCGGCGTGATCCCGCTGGACGGCCCCTGGTTGGCGCTGCCACTCCTCGGGATCGTGGTCGGCGCCATCTGGGGAACGTGGGCTCCGTTCGGGCGCCAGCGGCCGAAGGCGGTCGCCTTCGTGCCCACCATCCCCCTCGGCGAGCCGACGGGTCAGGCCTGGACGGTGCGCCCGGTCACCGGCGAGGTGCCGGTGACATCACTCACCGTGCCGCCAGTGCCGGTCGAGCCCGCCGCCCCGCCGATGCCCGAGGACGGCACCCAGGTGCTCCCGCCGGTGGAGCGACCTCCTGTTCCACCGGTGGACGAACCGCCGTCCACCTGGGCGCCATAGGCCTTGGCTCAGGCCGCCACCTCGTCGCTGCTGTCGAGCTCGATGAAGATGCACTCGCCCGGGCAGTCGAGCGCGGCGTGGACCACGGCCGCGTGGTTGCGGACCGAGACCCAGGCGAGGCTGCCCCCACCGCCGGGATCGTTGCCAGGGACGCCACCCTCGGCGACGTAGGCGATGCCGTCCTCCAGCTGCACGAAGACGTCGGGGCAGTGGTCGAGGCACAGCCCGTCGCCCGTGCACAAGTCTTGGTCGATCCACACCCGCATGCCGGCGGGCAGGGTAACGCCGCCCCCGGCCGTTCCACGAACGCGGCGGCGCACGTCACGCGGGAGCGGTCCGAGGCCCCGGTACCCTCGGCCCGATGCTGCCCGAGCCACCCGTCGCCAAGCGCGTCCCGCACCAGTGGAAGCGCCATGCCGGCGATGTGGCCGACGACTGGGCTTGGCTCGCCGACCGCGACGACCCGGACACCCTGGCCTACCTGGAGGCCGAGAACGTCTACGCCGACGCCTGGTTCTCCGAGCGCGCGGACCTCGTGGAGTCGATCTTCGGCGAGATCAAGACGAGGACGCAGGAGACCGACCTGTCGGTTCCGGTGCGCAAGGGCGGTTGGTGGTACCTCACGGCCACGGTCGAGGGCTTGGCCTACCCGATCCACCGCCGGCGCCAGGGCTCCGACGACGCCAGCGACGCGGACCAGATCCTGCTCGACGAGAACGCCGAGGCAGCCGGCCACCCGTTCTTCGCCCTCGGCGCGTTCGACGTCAGCCCGAGCGGGCGGCTGCTCGCCTGGTCGGCCGACCGTGCCGGCGACGAGGTGTTCACGCTGCGGGTCCGCGACCTGGCGACGGGCGACGAGCTGCCCGATGTCCTAAAGCACACCTACTACGGCACCGCGTGGTCGCTCGACGAGCGGCACCTGTTCTACGTCGTGCCCGATGCGGCGATGCGCCCGTTCCAGGTGTGGCGGCACGAGCTGGGCACCGTCCAGGCCAGCGACGTCCTCGTCCACCAGGAGGACGACGAGCGCTGCTACCTGAGCCTGGATCTCAGCCGCAGCGAGCAGATCGTCCTCATCGCCAGCGAATCGAGGACGACGAGCGAGGTGCGGTTCCTGCGGGCGTCCGCTCCTCTCGACGAGCCCGTGGTCATCGAGCCCCGACGGGCCGATCACGAGTACACCGTCGACCATCAGGACGACCGCTTCGTCATCCTCACGAACGACGGCGCCGAGGACTTCCGCGTCGTGGCCGCGCCCATCGACGCGCCGGGACGGGACGGCTGGGTCGAGCTGGTGCCGCATCAGGCCGGGCGACGCATCTCGAGCGTGGATGCGTTCGCCGGCTTCGTCGTGCTGCAGGAGTGGCACGACGCGCTGCCCCGGCTGCGGATCGTGTTCGGCGACGGTTCCGAGCGCGTCCCGTCGTTCGACGAGGCCGTCTACGCCGTCGACCTGAGCGCCAACCCCGAGTACCGGTCCGACGTGCTCCGGTTCGAGTTCGAGTCCTTGGTGACGCCCCGCTCGGTGCTCGAGGAGCACGTCCACTCGGGCGAGCGGCGCCTGTTGAAGCAGACGGCGGTCCTCGGCGGCTTCGACACCGCCGACTACGCGTCGTCACGCACCTGGGCCGCAGCGCCCGATGGCACCCGCGTGCCGGTCGACGTCGTCTGGAAGCGCTCGACGCCCATCGATGCCAGCGCGCCGGCGGTGCTCTACGGCTACGGCGCCTACGAGCACTCGCTGGCGCCGTGGTTCTCGGTCGCCCGGCTGTCGCTGCTCGATCGCGGTGTGGTGTGGGCCCTCGCCCACCCCCGGGGTGGGGGTGAGCTGGGGCGGCGCTGGTACCTGGACGGCAAGCTGGCCAACAAGCGCAACACCTTCGTCGACCTCGTCGCGTGCGCACGCCACCTCGGTGAGGCGGGTTTCGCCGACCCGTCGCGGCTGGCCATCCGCGGCGGTAGCGCCGGGGGGCTGCTGGTCGGCGCGGCCATGACGATGGAGCCCTCGCTGTTCGCCGCGGTCGTGGCCGAGGTGCCCTTCGTCGACGTCGTCACCACGATGCTCGACACGTCCCTGCCGCTCACCATCACGGAGTGGGAGGAGTGGGGCGATCCTCGCCTGCCCGAGGACGAGGCCGAGATGGCGTCGTACTCGCCCTACGACAACGTGCGGCCCGTCGCCTACCCGCCGCTGCTCGTCACCGCCGGGCTCAACGACCCCCGGGTGGCGTACCACGAACCGGCCAAGTGGGTGGCGAAGCTGCGGGCGACGGCGACGGGCGCGCAACCCGTCCTGCTGAGGACCGAGCTGTCCGCCGGCCACGCCGGCCCGTCCGGCCGCTACGAGGCCTGGCGGGAGGAAGCGCGGGTGCTGGCCTTCCTGGTGTCCGTCCTCGGTGTGGCGTAGCACGCGCGGTGCTGCGGGCCTGCCGCGCGTTGCCCCTCGCCCTCCGTTGTGTGACACCCGTGGGCCAGCTGTTCATCGGCGCATCGGCATCGTTCCCGTGTCGGGCTGGTCGGTCGTTGGGGGGTTGCGGCGGGGTGGCCCGGTGGTGTGGGTGGTGTGGTCGGGGTAGGTGATGGTCAAGGTCCGATCCGGCGCCAGCTTCAACAGCCAGCCGAGATCGTGGACGGCGTGGTGGTGGCGGTCGCACAACGGCAACAGGTTGTCGAGATCGGTCAGTCCGCAATAGGGGTGCTCCCACCAGATGACGTGGTGGATGTCGCATGCGTCGAACCGGACCCGGCACCCGGGCATGGCGCAGGTGGGGTACAGGGCGCGTAGGGCGCGGCGTTGGGCCCGGTTGGCCAGGCGGGTGGTGCGCCCCAGGTTCAAGGTGCCGGGGGCGTGGATCACGATCCCGCCCCGGATCACCACGGGGTGGACGTGGCCGCGGGTGAACACGTCGCGCAGCACTGAGACGGGGAGCTCGACCGGGAGTCCCCAGTCGACGGCCGGGGCCCCGTGGGCGTCGGGTTGGGTGGCGTCGAGGACCACGATCACCTCCGGGAGCCCGCGGGCGGGACCGGAGCCGGTGATCAACGCGGCCAGGGCGT
>CAZTVJ010000018.1:0-6135 GCA_964616935.1 uncultured Acidimicrobiales bacterium
GCCCGAGCTGCTCGAGCGGCCCCGCCTCGTGGTCGGGACGAAGGCCGATGTGGCCACGGCCGAGTGGACGGGTCTGACGATGTCGGCGGTGACCGGCCAGGGTGTGACCCGGGTGCTGGGCGGCCTACGGACGCTGGTCGAGGGCGCTCGCCAAGCCGAGCCCGAGACCGAAGGCTTCGTGATCCACCACCCTGAGCCCGAAGGCGTGGAGATCGAGCGGCTCGCCGACCACGAGTTCCGGGTCCACGGACGGGCCGCCCTGCGCGCCGTCGCGCTGTCCGACATGACGAGCGCAGACGCGCTCGCCTACGCAGACCACCGCCTCAAGCAGCTCGGTGTGGACCGTGCGCTCGTGCGGGCGGGTGCCACGGCGGGAGACGTCGTGCATGTGGGTGAGTTCAGCTTCGACTACGAACCGGACCTGTAGGAGCGCCCGATGGCCACCGTCGTCGCCAAGATCGGCTCGTCGTCGCTCACCGACGCCAGCGGCGTGATCGACCTCGCCGCGGTCGTGAAGCTGTGCCAAGAGGTGGTCGGGCTGCGCGCCGCTGGCCACCGTGCCGTGATCGTCACCTCGGGCGCGGTCGCCGCAGGGGTCGCGGCGATGGGCCTCGACAGCCGGCCGACCGACATGCCCACCCTGCAAGCGCTCTCCGCAGCGGGCCAGAGTCGCCTCATGCAGGTGTACAACGACATCCTCGGCCACTACGGCGCCGTGGGCGCCCAGGTGCTGCTCACGCCGCACGACTTCGTCAACCGCCGCCAGTACCTGCATGCCCGCCAGACGTTGCTGCGCCTGCTCGAGCTGGGCTGCGTGCCGGTGGTCAACGAGAACGACGCCATCGCTGTCGACGAGATCCGCTACGGCGACAACGACCGCATGGCCGCGCTCGTGTCCCACCTGGTCTCGGCGGACGTCCTGGTGCTTCTCACCGACACTGACGGGCTCTACACGAACGACCCCCGCACCGACCCTGATGCTCACCTCGTCACCGAGGTCGGCGACGACGATCTCGCGTTCGACGTCAGCGCCGGAGGCACCGAGCGCGGCAGCGGGGGGATGGCGTCCAAGCTGGCGGCGGCCCGCATCGCATCCTGGTCGGGGGTGCAGGCCGTCATCGCCCGAGCGACGCGGCCGAACGTGCTCGCCGACGCCCTGGCCGACGAGCCGGGCGTCGGCACCGTGTTCCGCGCCAACGACAAGCGGATGCCGGCCCGCAAGCTGTGGATCGCGTTCGCCAGCGGGTCCTACGGCAGGGTTGCCGTGGACGAAGGGGCACGGCGTGCGCTGCTCGAGCGAGGCGTCTCGCTGCTGCCGGCCGGGGTGCGCGACGTGGAGGGCGACTTCGACGCCGGCGATCCCGTCGACGTGACCGGGCCCGACGGCAAGGTCTTCGCGCGGGGCATGGTGGCCGTGGACGCCGCCACGCTGCGCTCGATCGCCGGGCAGCGCTCCGCCGACCTCCCGGCCGACGTTGCCCACGAGGCCATCCATCGGGACGACCTGGTCGTCCTACCGACCTGATCTGCGTCGCCGTCCGCCGCTTCGCTTCGGCTGGCTTCTGCTCGCTTCGCTCGACAATGCCTCTGCTTCGAGACCGACGGCGCACTGCGCCGTCGCCCAGAGGCTCAGCTGGGCGAATCAGGCTGGGGTTCGGCCACCTCGAGCAGCTCCTCGGGTGACGCACCCGACGGCAGGCCCAGCTCGACCTTCATCTCCGACAGGCGGGCCTTGGCCTCGACGTTCATCGTGGCTGCCTCGATCTCCTTCATCCGCGACTCGACCGAGCTCTCGGTGAGCTCGGCGGCACCCTTGGCCTTCGCGTAGCGGACCTCGATCTTCTGGCGCACCTCATCGAAGGTGGGCACGTCCTGGCCCACGGCCTCGTCGAGGCTGGCCATGGCCGTGTTCATCTGCTCCTGCATCTTCGCCTGGTCGAGCTGCGACAACAGCTTCTGGCGCTCGGCCAGCCTGTCCTGGAGGTTGCGGGCGTTCTGCTCGACCGCGGCCTTGGCCTGGTCGGCGGCCTGGGCAGACTGCAGGGACAGCGCCTTCAGGTCGTCGACGTCCTTCTCGAGCTGGATCATGCGGTTGGCCAATGCCTCGGCCGCGCCCATGTAGTCGCCGGCCCGCTTGTCGTCGCCACGCTGCTCGGCATCGGTGGCCATGACGAGGGCCTGGCGGGCGTTGGCGTTGACCTTCTCGAGGTCCCCGAGGGCCCGATTCAGGCGCAGCTCGGCCTGGTTGCGGTTGGCGATGACGTTGGCGGCCTGCTCTCGCAACCGCCGATGCTGCTCCTGCGCTTCACGGATGGCCTGCTCGAGCTGGACCTTCGGGTCGGCCCGCTCTTCGAGCGCGCTGCCCGTCTTCACCTTCAGATAGCCCCACCAGCGCTTGAACCCGTTCGCCATGGGTTCACCCTAGGCCGCGTGACAGTCCCGACGAGGGCCAGGACCGGACCGCCGGTCGTCACCGAGTCAGGGTGCAGCCGTGCCTCGGCGCGACAGGACGGAGCGCACCGAAGCCAGCTCCGGGGTGCGGAGCAGGATGAGGAAGCCCACGTAGCTGACGATGCCGACCACCACGCCCACGGCCGTGCGGACGAGCGCTTCCGATGTGGTCGAGGTGCCGCCGACCTGGCCGGCGACGAGCCACACGACGAGGCCCATGGCGGCCGACGCGAGCGTCAGACGGGCCAGGCTGATGCCGATGCCGCGCAGGTCGAGGCCGCCCACCCGTCGCTCGAGGACGAACACGGCGATCAACGCCGCGATCAGGTAGGCGATGGCGAAGGCGGCCGCCAGGCCGGGCACGCCGAACGCCCCGACCAGCGCGACCGCCAGCACGACGTTGATCACGTTCTCGACGACGTTCACCCAGAAGGGCACCTTCGTGTTCTGCTGGGCGTAGAAGCCCCGGAGCACGAAGAGGTACGCGGAGAAGCCGAAGATGCCGAGGGCGAACGCGGCGAGGGCGTTGGCCGTCGTGGTGGCGTCGGCGCTGTCGAAGGCGCCGCGCTGCAGGATGGCCACGACGAGGGGTCTCGCCAGCACCAGGTAACCCACCGACGCCGGGATCACGAGGAGGCCCAGCATCCGCACACCGAGGGAGATGCGGTCGTTGAACCCGGCCACGTCGCCGCGGTGCCAGAGCCGGGCCAGCTCAGGGGTGAACGTGGTGGTGATGGACACCGCCAGCAGCCCGTGGGGGAACTGGAAGAACACGAAGGCCAGCTGGTAGGCGGTGAGGTCGCCGCCGCCGGGGCTGGTGAGGTTCTGTATGACGATCAGCGCCACCTGGTTGGCGATCACGTAGCCCACCGTCCAGCCGGACAGCGCCAGGACCTTGCGCACTGCGGGATGGCGCCAGTTCGGCCGGAAGTGCAGGCGGACCTTGGCCCGCACCAGCGCGGGCACGAGCGCCAGCGCCATCACGGCGATGCCGAGGGTGGAGCCGATGCCCAGCGTCGGCACGAGCCAGGAGAGGCGTTGTGCGTCGTCGAGGTCGGGCTCGTCGGCGAGCTTCAGCCCGACGCCGACGAACACGGCGATGACGACGAGGTTGTTCAGCACCGGTGCCCAGGCCGGCGCGAAGAAGCGGCGGCGGGCGTTGAGCAGGGCCGAGCCGAGGGCCATGAGCCCGTAGAAGAAGATCTGCGGCAGCAGCAGGCGGGCCAGGTCGGTGCCGACATCGCGGAGCTGGCCGGCGTCGACCGACCCGTCGGGAGCAAGGGTGAAGAGGTGGACGATGAGGGGCGCCGCCAGCACCGCCAGCACGGTGAGCACGGCGAGCGCCACAGCGGCCACGCTGACGACCGCGTCCGTGGCCTCGTCGTCCTTGTCCTCCAGGTGGGCGGTGAAGACGGGCACGAGGGTGGCGGACAGGACGCCGCCGAGCAGCAGCTCGTAGATCGCGTTGGGGGAGTTGTTGGCCAGGTTGAAGGCGTCGGACACGCTGGCTTGACCGAGGGCGTAGGCCAGCACGACCCAGCGGAGCAGGCCGGTGGCCCGCGACAGGCCGGTCCCGAGCCCGACCGAGATGTTGGCGCGCAGCAGGCCGGAGCTGCGCGTGGCACTCACGTCGACGGGCCAGGCGGGGGCAGCGCTCCGCCTCCACCCCGCAGCTCGCGGCCCGGATCGTCGAGCGGTCCGCCCCGACGGGTCTCCTCCAGCGCGAGCCGCAACGACTCCATCTCCTGCACCAGACCGTCGACGTCGCCCGCCAGCAGGGGATCCGTGGTGTCGCCGGCGCTCACGGACACCTCGACGGCGCGTGCCACCAGCTCGTCGAGCCGGGCGTCCATGATCCGCAGCCGATCCCGCGCCTCGCGGACCACGGCCTCCATGCGGTCGGCGGAGGCGAGCTGGGCCTCCAGCGCTTCCGTCGTGCGGTCGGCGGCCTCGCCCGTCTCGCCGGAGGACCGCAGCTGGGCGAGCTCGGCCCGGGACGACTCGATGTCCAGGCTGGCGCGGGCCTGGTCGATCTGGGCGCCGCGCTGCGCGATGCGCCACGACTCGTCGACCCCGGCGCGGATCCTGGCCCCGATCACGGCCATGCGGTCGCGCAGCGGGCCCTGCTCCATGGTGGCGACGTTGCGGTCGAACCGATCCCGGGCCTCGATGGCGCTCTGCACGAAGCCACGCCAGGGCTCTGGGAGCGAGCGGGGGTCGAGCCGAACCGTCCTCGGCCCCTTGGGGACGGCCAAGGCCACCCGGGCCGCCCACGCCACTGCCCCGAGGCCCGCGGCGGCGAGCACGGGCAACCCGGCGACCAGGCCGACGGCCACGCCACCGCCGGCCAGGAGCAGGGCCGATGGCGACACCATCGCCTCGCCGGTGCGGCGGTTCACCAGACGGTCGCGCAGCGTCACCGCAGGTCCATCAGAAGTTCGACACCACCGCGGCGAACACCTGGTTGATGGTGGAGGCGTTGCTCGCGTCGTAGGCGACGGCGTTGCTGGCCTCGGCGATGCGGCGGAGCACGGCCAGGTCGGCGTCCTTGCCGTAGGCGATGGCGAAGATCCGCACCGGCTCGCTGGTGGCACCTTCGCTGCCGCCGCGCAGGCTGGTGATCAGCTGCTCGAGCTGGGCCTCGTCGTCGTCGGCGTTGCCGTCCTCGTTGCGACCATCGGTGAGCAGCACCACGGCATTGATGCGGTCGGCATCGAACCCTTCGCGCATCGTGTCGAACGATTCCTGGGTCACGTTGTAGAGGGGGGTGCCGTTGATCGGCACGAGGTTGGCGATGCGGTCGGCCAGCTCCGCCCGCTGGGCACCGATGGGCGACACGGGGACGAGGTCCAGGTAGTCGACCGACGCGTCACCGGTGATGGCGGTCGTGAAGATGCGTAGGCCGACCTGGTCGTCGTCCTTGAACTGGTCGAGCGACGAGATGGCCGCCTGCTTGGCCAGATCCAGCTTCGAGGTCTCGCTGCCGGGCGTGGCGGGCTCGCCCATCGATCCGGACACGTCCATCACCAGCAGCACCCGGGCAGGCTTGCGCTGCTCGGCCCACTTGTCGAGCACCTTGACGAGCACGGGTGGCTCTGGCACCTCGAGCACCGCCTGGGGCTGGGTGGGGTCCACACCGTTGGCGGCGACGATGGGCGCGCCCACGGCCACCTGCGGGTTGCCGGGGCGGAAGCCGAACTCGAGCACGCGCTCCTGGTTCTCGGGGAGCAGCACGTAGTCGCGGAACAGCTGCGCCGCGTCCTTCTGTTCCGCGGTCACCCACGGCGCGTCGAGGATGATGAGGGGGTTGTCGGAGAAGAGCGTGCCCTCCTCGGGGTAGATGGCCACGAGGGGCACCTTGGGTGGGCGGGGGACCTCGCCTGCGGCGAGCACGCCATCAGGGTTGCCGGCGTTGTAGTCGAGGAGCGACTTCTCCTCGACGGCGACGGCCGACGCGTACGTCAGCGCCGTGCCGCGGGCGTCCGACCGGTACCAGTTGTTGAGGAAGGTGAGCGTGGTGTCGCCGTAGTGGACGACGGCGCTCTCCACGTCGGTGGCGAACTGCTCGACATCAGGACGGTCGAGGTCCTCGCTGGTGAGGCCCTTCGTCTTGCCGGTGGCGGCGTAGTACTGGGCCACCGTGAAGTTGAGTCCGCTCGTGGAGAAGTTGGGGTTGGTCTTGCC
>CAZTVJ010000019.1:0-4299 GCA_964616935.1 uncultured Acidimicrobiales bacterium
GACAAGGTGGTCAACGGGGCCAAGCACTTCCTCGACGACCTCGTCGCCGACCCCGACCACGAGCTCCGCCAGGGCGTCGACGAGCGGTTGGCGGCGCTGATCGAGCGACTCAGGACCGACCCAGCTCTCGCCGAGCAGGTCGAGGAGCGCAAGGAGCAGCTGCTCGCTCATCCGTCGGTGCAGGCCTGGACGGCGTCGCTCTGGAGCGAGCTCAAGGGCGAGCTGGCGACCCAGAGCAGGGACCCGGCGTCCACCTTGCGCACGAGGCTGGACGCCGCCCTCGCGTCCGCCGGTGCCCGCCTGCGCGACGACCCTGCGCTCCAGGCCACCGTCGACCGCTGGTTCACCGACGCCGTCCAGAGCCTGGCCGAGCAGTACGGCCAGAGCGCGGCGGACTTCATCACGACCACGGTGGAGCGCTGGGACACCGCCGAGACGGTCGACCGGCTGGAGCTGCAGGTCGGTCGCGACCTCCAGTTCATCCGGATCAACGGCACCGTCGTGGGCGGTCTGGCCGGTCTCGCCATCTACTTCATCGCCCAGCTCCTCTGAGCAACCGTCCGGGCTTGGCTTTGGCGAGACCCCAGCCCGTCCGGTAGGCAGGGCCGGTGCGCATCCTGGTGACCAACGACGACGGCATCGACTCGATCGGGCTCCACGTGCTGGCCCGGGCCATGCGTCCCCATGGCGAGGTGGTCGTCATCGCCCCGGACACCGAGTACTCCGGCGCGAGCGCCGCGTTCGGCGCCCTCCACAAGATCCAGCCCGAGGTGCACCGCACCCACGTCGAGGGCGTCGACGAGGCGTGGGCCGTGACCGGCCCGCCCGCCCTGTGCGTCATGTTCGCCCGCCTCGGCGCCTTCGGTCCGCGGTTCGATCTGGTGGTGGCCGGCATCAACCCGGGCGCCAACGTCGGGCGGTCCGTCTACCACTCAGGCACCGTCGGTGCTGCGCTCACGGCCCGAAACGGCGGGGTGAGCGGCGTCGCGGTCAGCCAGGCCGTCACCGGCTTCGGCGTGGAGGGCCAGGGCTGGGACGAGATGCTCGTGAACCAGCAGTGGGACACGGCGGCGTCCGTCGCCGATGCCGTGGTCGGCGGCATCGTCGCAGACCTGCCCGCGGACCCGCTCGTCATCAACATCAACGTGCCGAACGTCCCCCTCGAACACGTGAAGGGCTGGCGATACGGCACCATCGGCACCGTGCCGCCACGCGTCATGGCCTCGGCCACCCTCGAACCCAAGACCGGTCACGAGGACGCCTTCCACGTGAAGATGAGCTGGGGTGATGCCGTCACCCTCCCCATCGAGACCGACGGTGGCGCCGTCGAGTGCGACGAGGTGGCCATCACGTACCTCAGCCGCATCGTGGCCGACGAACCGCCACCCGCCGGCGACGTGGTGGCGTCCCTCGATCGCCTCCTTCGCCGCTGAGACGTCAGACACGCGCCGAGGGAAGCGCCAGCGACGAGGCGCACGCGGCGCGAGGAGCAAGCGAAGCGGACGACGAGCCCGCCATCAAACACGGCGGCGGCGCACCGCGCTGAACGCCGAACCGAGCTGGCGCACCTGGGTGCGGCTCAGGTGGTCGAACAGGTGCCGGCGCACGCCAGCGACGTGATCGGGCGCCGCCGCTGCCAGCTTCGCGAAGCCGGCCTGCGTGAGGGCCGCCAGCATGACCCGGCGATCGTCGGGGGCCTGCTCGCGCACCACGTACCCTTCCCGCACGAGCCCGTCGAGCCGCCGCGTGAGACCGCTCGGCGACAGGTGCAGCTGACCGGCCAGATCGCACATGCGCAGGCGTTGCCCCACCGCTTCGGACAGGCACGCCAGGACGCCGTAGTCCCCTTCGGTGATGCCGTGTGCCTCGAGCAGCTCGGCTTCTAGCGTGGCGTGGAGGTTGCTCGAGAGATCGACGAGCCCTCGCCAGGCCAGCATCTCCTCGTCGTCGAGCCATTCCGTCACGATGTCAACGATAGCGGAGCCGTCCACGTCGCAACAGTTGCGTTCGCAACGACAACAGGGAATACTTGCGCTCGCAAGAAAGTTGGAGCAGCGGAGCAGATACCCCCAACCGAAGGAGTGCAGCCATGTCGAGCATCAACGATCTCACCCCTGGTACCTGGAACGTCGATCCGTCGCATTCGACGGTCGGCTTCACCGCCCGTCACCTCATGATCACCAAGGTGCGCGGTCGCTTCACGTCGTTCGTCGGCGCCATCCACGTCGCCGAGGATCGGCTGTCGTCCACGGTCGACGCCACCGTCGACCTGGCCTCGGTGACCACGGGTGACGACGGTCGCGACGGCCACCTGAGGGCACCCGACTTCTTCGACATCGAGAACCACCCCACCATGACGTTCGCCACCACCGGGCTCAAGGAAGACGGCGGCGACTACCGGCTGCTGGGCGACCTCACGCTGCGAGGCGTCACCAATCCGGTGGAGTTCGAGCTGGAGTTCGACGGCGTGAGCCCAGACCCCTGGGGTGGCACGAGGGCCGGCTTCACGGCGAAGACGGAGATCAATCGGAAGGATTGGGGTCTCGCCTTCAACGTTCCCATGGAGAAGGGTGGCGTCCTCGTGAGCGAGAAGGTCAAGATCGAGCTGGACGTCGAAGCCGTCAAGGTCTGAGACCATCAGCGTCGGAGCGGGCCCGGGTACGCGCCCGGGCCCACTCGAAAGGAGCAGCCATGAAGATCCACGAGCTCGGCCACCTGGTGCTCTACGTGCGCGACCTCGAGCGGTCGCGCCACTTCTACCGCGACCTCCTCGGGTTCGACGAGATCCATGCGGTGGGCGGTCTCGGTGGCGGAGTGGCGGTGTACAGCTCGGGGCGCACCCACCACGAGCTGCTCCTCATCCAGGTCGGCGAGGACGCCGAACCGATCCCCGCCGGGCGTCGCGTCGGGCTCTACCACTTCGGCCTGAAGGTCGGCACGACCGACGACGAGCTGCGCGACGCTCTGCGCCAGCTCCAGAACGCCGGCGTGAAGGTGGTGGGCGCCACCGACCACACCGTCACCCACTCGATCTACCTCGAGGATCCCGACGGCAACGAGGTCGAGCTGTACATCGACGTGCAGCCGGAGGTGTGGCGCGTCGACCCGCTCTCCGTGCTCGCACCCAACAGACCGCTGCGGTTGTAGCGTCGTCCCGGCACCGTCGGGCGCGGAGGGACGATGAGCCACCGTTCGACAGCAGCGAGCCCAGCCGGCATCGGGGTCGTGCTGGTGGCATGCGTGCTCGGGTTGTGCCTGGCAGGGACCGCACCGGCACGGGCCGCTGGCGCGCTGACAGCCGGCCGGTACGTTGCGGTCGCTCCGGCGCGCCTGGCTGACACCCGGAGCTCGTTCGGTACAACGCCTGCGGGACGCATCGGCGCGGAGGCGACGGTCACGGTGCAGGTGACAGGCCGGCCCGAGGTCGCCGTACCGGCCAACGCCACGGCCGCGGTCGTCGCGGTGTCCTCGGTGAGCGCCTCCGGCCGGTCGTACGCCACGGTGTGGGCACCCGACCAGCCTCGGCCGACGGCGTCCAACCTCAACGTCGACGACCCCGGCGGCATCGTGTCGAACCTGGTGACGACCCGCCTGTCGGTCGACGGTCGCATCGCCGTGTTCTCGACGGCAGCCACCGACCTCCTCGTCGATCTGCACGGCTACTACGTCCCGGCGCCGAGTGGCTCGACGTCCGGCCGAACGGTCGGTGTCACGCCCACTCGCGCCTACGACTCACGTCACCAGGGCGGCGCCTTCGGCGCGGGCGAGACCCGAACCATCGCCCTACCAGCCGACGTCGTGCCTGCTGGTGCCTCGGCCGTCGTGCTCAACCTGACCGTGACGGGCACCCTCGGTGGTGGCTACTGGACGGTGTTCCCGCCCGGCACCACGCTCGACGCCAGTGGACGGCCGACGACGTCCAACATCGGGGTCACCGGCACGGGCCAGACCCTCGCCGCGCAGGCCATCGTCCCCCTCGGGCCTGACCGGACGGTCAGCGTGTTCGGCTTCGGCGGTGGCCACGCCATCGTGGACGTGTTCGGCTACGTGACCGGTGGCGCCGCGGCATCGTCGAGCGAGGGGCTGTTCGTGCCGCTCCCCGCCCCGGTCCGCTTCGCCGACACCCGTTCCGTTGATGCCAACCCGGCCGCCCCCGGTCCGCAGCCGCCCTACGCGGGGTGGACGATCGAGGTGGCGGTGCTCGATCGGTCCGGCGTGCCGCCGGCAGCGGCCCTGCTGGCCGCAACCACCACGTTCGTCGGCGCCTCGGCGCCTGGCTACCTGTCCGTCCACGCCGCT
>CAZTVJ010000020.1:0-7400 GCA_964616935.1 uncultured Acidimicrobiales bacterium
CTCGATCTCCACGCCCTGGCGAAGGCCTTCGAACGCCATCGCGCCAGGATGGTTCTGCTCTGCCACCCCCACAACCCCACCGGCACGGTGCACACCACCGCCGAGCTCGACGAGCTGGGCGCGCTGGTGGTGGAGCACGACGCATGGTTGATCTCCGACGAGGTCCACGCCGACCTGACCTATGCACCGGCACAGCACGTCGCGGCCGCCTCGATCAGCCCCGCAGTGGCCGCCCGGACCGTGACGATCACCGCGGCTTCGAAGGCGTTCAACCTCGCCGGGCTGCGCTGCGCGCTTGCCGTGAGCGGCACCGAGGAGGTGCACGGCCGCATCGGCCACACCGCCGCCATGACGCTCCACACGGTTGGCGCTCTCGGCATCCGGGCGACCCTGGCGGCGTGGACGCCGGCCGGCGACGACTGGCTCGCCGCCTGCGTGGCGCTGCTCGACCGGAACCGCCAGCACGTGACGCAGCGGGTCGCGGAGGACCTCCCTGGCGTGCACGTCCAGCAGCCGGAGGCCACCTACCTCGCGTGGTTCGACTGCCGCGCGACCGGGCTCGACAACCCGTCGAAGTTCTTCCTCCATGAAGCGAGCGTGGCGCTGTCACCCGGCGTCGAGTTCGGGGGTGAAGCGACCATCGGCTTCGCTCGGCTCAACTTCGCCACCACGCCCGCGGTGCTCGACCTCATCCTCGATCGGATGGCGGAGGCGCTGGCCGCCAGCATCTGACCCGGCAACCGCCGAGGACGGGGCGATGGCGCCCTACCATGCGCTGCCATGGAGCTCCCCGAGGTCCCTCTCGCCGACATCAACCTCTCCGACTTCGACTTCTGGTTGCAGCCCGAAGCGTTCCGCGACGGAGCCTTCCGCACCCTTCGGCGCGAGGCGCCGGTGCAGTGGTTCGAGGGTTATGAAGCCGTCGAAGGTGGCTTCCCGGTGGACGGCCGGGGCTACTGGTCGCTCAGCCGCTACGACGACATCTGGCACGCGAGCCGCAACCCGCAGCTGTTCTGCAGCAGCCGGGGTGGGGTGAACATCGGCGACATGCCGCAGGAGATCACCGAGTTCTTCGGCTCCATGATCGCCATGGACGATCCCAAGCACGCCCGCCTTCGCGGCATCGTGCAGAAGGGGTTCACCCCCAAGACCGTGAACCAGGTCGAGGGCTACGTGCGCTCCAAGGCCGCCAAGATCGTCGACGACCTGCTCGAGCAGTTCCCCGACGGCCAGTGCGACTTCGTGGAGAACGTGGCCGCTCCCCTGCCGCTGCAGATCATCTGCGAGATGATGGGCATCCCCGAGAGCGACGAGAAGCAGGTGTTCGCCTGGACGAACGTGATCCTCGGCGTGGGCGACCCCGAGTACGGGGCCACGTTCGAGCAGCTCATGACGGCGAGCATGGAGATCAACCAGTACGCGCTCGATCTGGGGACGGACCGGCTGGCCACGCCGCGCGACGACATAACGAGCTCGCTCATGCACGCCGAGGTCGACGGCGACCGGCTCACCACCCAGGAGTTCGCCTCGTTCTTCATCCTGTTGGTCGTGGCCGGCAACGAGACCACGCGCAACGCCATCTCGTGGGGCATGAAGGCCCTCACGGACTTCCCCGACCAGCGCACGATCTGGTGGGACGACTACCACGGCCTGGCCAAGGCGGCGGCCGAGGAGATCGTCCGCTACGCCAGCCCGGTCATCCACTTCCGCCGCACCGCCACGGCCGACACCGAGATCCGCGGCGTGCCCATCGCCGAGGGCGACAAGGTCGTCTACTGGTACTGCTCGGCCAACCGAGACGAGGATGTCTACGCCGACCCCTTCGCCTTCGACGTACGCCGCGAGCCGAACGCCCAAGTGGGCTACGGGGCCGGCGGGCCCCACTTCTGCCTCGGCGCCAACCTGGCCCGGCGCGAGATCACGGTCATGTTCGAAGAGCTCCGCAACCGGCTGCCGAACCTGCAGATCACCGGCGAGCCCGACCGCCTGCAGAGCGCGTTCATCCACGGCATCAAGCGCATGCCCTGCGCGTGGAAGGGCACCTGACCCTCGCCGGACCCGCCTGTCGCTCGACCGGTGTCACGCCGGGCCGAGCATCGCCGGACACCGAGGGCACCGACCATCGCCCGACGCACCGGTTTCTCGGGACGTCAGGTTGCGCCTGGCGCGGTCCGGCGAACCGAGAAACTCCGTCAGCTGGTTTGCCGGGCTGCGGCGCTCACCGCAGTGTGACCCTCAACCACCTGTGTTGCCCGAGCGCCAGTGGCGACGGCAGAGCAGCAGGTAGGTGACGACGTCGCCGAACAGCGAGGCCTCGGCGGGACCGGTGTCGCCGACGACGACCACGTCACCCTCGTACACGACGTGGCCATTGACCACCCGGGCGTTGTGCGTGGCGCGCGATCCACACCAGCAGCGGGCCTCGACCTGCATGGGCACCCGTTCGTCGGCCACCTCGAGCAGCCGCTTCGTTCCCTCGAACAGCACACCGCGGAAGTCGGTGATGAGCCCGAACGCATAGACGTCGAGGCCCAGATCGTCGACCACGCGGCTCAGCTGGTCGCATTGCTCGGGCGTGTAGAACTGCGCCTCGTCGCAGACGAGGTACTGCAGGCCGGGCTTCGACACGACCAAGGCGAGGATGTCCAGATCAGGCTCCACCTCGATGGCGGGCGCGGACACGCCGAGGCGGCTGGACACGTGGGCGCCGTCGCGGTCGAGCAGGGTGAGGAGCAGCCCGCGCTGGCCGCACGACGCCAGGTTGTGGTGGATCTGCAGGGCCACGGTGCTCTTGCCGGACCCCATCGTGCCGAACGCGAACCGGAGCACCCCCACGGGGCGGCGAGGCTAGACCAGCACGAGGCGGCAGGAGGACGGCGGGTCAGGCGGTGACGAGGAATTCGCCGAGCACGCGCTGGGTGCGCTGGAGGGATTGCTGCAGACCGCCGCGCAACGCCGTGGTCACCGCCGGATCACGCAGCCCAGCCGCCACGGGCTGGATCACGTAGCCCGTGCGGTCAACGAAGGTCGGCACGATCTCCGGGCGACCGGCCACGAAGAACCCTCCGGGGTGCTCGTCCACGCGGATCCGCACGATGGCGCCGTCCTGGGCTCCCGGGCCACAGCACTTCGTCGTGCTCCCCATGCCCGAGATGGAATTGCCGAGCCCGAACACGACCCAGCGGCCGTTGACGGTCTCGATCGGCTGCAGGACGTGGGCGTGGTGCCCGATGATGAGGTCGACCGCGCCCGATCGCGTGATCTGATCGGCCTGCTTGCGCTGCTCGGGCGTGACGGCGTTGCGGCCCTCCCAGCCCCAGTGCATGCTGAGGATGACGAACTCCGCCCCGCCCGCCTTGGCGGCGCGAGCCTCGGCGATGATGCGCTGCGGGTCGATGAGGTTCGACCGCCACGGCTGACCCTTCGGCAGCGACAAGCCGTTGAAGCTGAAGGTGTACGAGAGATGGGCGACCTTCACCCCGTTCACCATGAACACCGACGGCGACGCCTCCTGCGGCTGGCGCGCCATGCCGGTGTGGCCGAGGCCGGCCCGATCGAGGGCGGCCAGGGTGGCGTCGATGCCCTTGGTGCCCCGATCCATCGAGTGGTTCGAGGCCAGCGAGCAGCGGTCGTAGCCGGCGGCAGCCACGGCCGGCACGATCTCGGCCGGGACGCCGTAGATCGGGTAGTTCGACAATGCCTCCCCCGGCGGGGCCACCGGTGTCTCCAGGTGGCAGATGCCGAGATCGACGCCGGCGAGCACCGGCTGCACGGCAGCGAACATCGGCCGGAAGTCGTACGCCGCGCCCGAACCGGCGGCGTAGCGCTGCGCCTGGGCGATCACCGACGGGTGCAGCAGGATGTCCCCCGTCGCCGCCAGGGTGAACGACCGCAGCGCCGGTGGTGTTGGCACCGGTTGCCCCCGCGTTGGCGCCGGAGCAGCGGACACCTGGCCTTCGGGGGTTCGACCCGCTGCACCGGCTGCGGCCTCTCCGTCGAGCCGTTGGACCACGACATCGTTGCGGGCTGCGCAGCCGGCGATCGCAACCATCGCCACCACCAGGACCGTGCTGCCTGCGCTTCGCACGGGTTGATGAAACCGCAGGCCAGCGGGCAGAGTGGCGGATGGTCGGCGCGCGCCGCCGACGGCGGGCCGCGGTCAGGCCCTGCGGCCCATCCGGACGCGCCCGCCCTCGACCCGAACCCCTTCGGCCCGCAACCGCTCGGCGTGCTCGTGCTCGAAGCCGGGCACCAACCGGCCGGTCGAGAGCACCACCCGCCACCACGGCAGGTCGGCGTCGGCATGACGGAGCAGGTTGCCCACCGCCCGAGCGGCACCCGGGAAGCCGGCCTCGGCCGCCACCTCGCCGTAGGTCAGCACCTGGCCCGGCTCGATGGCCAGGATCACCGCCTCGGCGGCCGCCTCGAACTCGCCCACTCCCCAATACTGGCCGGTCAGCGGCATCGACGGCTGCCGACCGCCTCGGCTGTGGCGATCTGCGCCGCCAAGTCCTGCGGCTGGTCATCGAGGCAGTGGAGGAACTGCTCGACGTGCGGCTACAATCCGCACGGAGAAGAAGTTGTCGAGGACAACTAATCGTTCGGTCAGAAGACGTGTCCGGCAAGGGGGGACCGAGCCATGAGAACGATCCAGCACCCGCTCAGTGGGGCGACCTACGACCTCACCGAGGACGGCGACATCGTCGTCACCCTCGACGGTCGGTCGGGCCTGTTCACCAAGGACGGCATCTGGATCTCCGGGGAGATCCGTACGGCCGACGCTCACCTGTGTGGCTGGATCGGCGGTCGGGACCTGCCGTCGCGGCATCGCCAGGCCGCCGAGTCCTACAACACCATGGAGACCAGCACCACCGGAGGCGCAGCATGACCGTCACCGAGAACCGCCCCACGATGGCCCATTCGAGCGGGGTCAGCTACCAGGCACTGCTCGACACCGACTCCCAACCCGTGCCCGACGTCCTGCGGTGGGAATCGACGGTCTACCTCGGGGACCACGACTACCCCGTCACGCAGTACACGTCGCGGGAGTTCCACGAGCTCGAGAAGGAGAAGCTCTGGACCAAGGTGTGGCAGATGGCCTGCCGCGAGGAGCAGATCCCCGAGGTCGGCGACACCATCATCTACGACATCTGCAACTGGTCGATCCTCATCGTGCGCTCCGCGCCCGACACCATCAAGGCGTACTACAACGCGTGCCTCCACCGCGGCCGGCAGCTGCGGGAGTTCCCAGGCTGGACCAACGAGCTGCGCTGCCCGTTCCATGGCTACTGCTGGAACCTCGACGGCTCCTTGAAGCACGTGCCCGGCGGCTGGGACTTCCCCCACGTCTACGAACGCGTGGACGAGTTCTTCCTGCCCGAGGTGAAGGTGGGCACCTGGGGCGGCTTCGTGTTCATCAACATGGACAACGACGCGCAGCCCCTCGACGAGTTCGTCGGCGACCTCGGCAAGCACTTCGAGCGCTGGCCCCTGGAGGACCGCTACCTCCAGGCCCACGTGGCCAAGATCATCCCGACCAACTGGAAGGTCGCGCAGGAGGCCTTCATGGAGGCCTACCACGTGGTGGCCACCCACCCGCAGCTGCTGGCCGGCATCGGCGACGCCAACTCCCAGTACGACGTGTGGGGCAACTTCAGCCGGGCCATCACGCCGAACGGCACCCCCAGCCCCCACATCGCCTGGGAGCCGACCGAACAGCAGATGTTCGACGCCATGAGCGACCGGCGTCTCGACGAGCCACCGTTGGTGGAGATCCCCGACGGCATGACGGCCCGCATGATGGCAGGCGCCGGCGGACGCGCCATGTTGCGCGAGCAGCTGGGCGATGCCGCCGACGAGCTGTGCGACGCCGAGCTGGCCGACAGCTTCTACTACACGCTGTTCCCGAACTTCCATCCGTGGGGGGCCTACAACCGCATCGTCTACCGGTTCCGCCCGTACCAGGACGAGCACGAGCGCTGCGTCATGGAGTGCATGTACCTCGCGCCGTACGCCGGTGACGAGCGGCCGGCACCGGCCCAGCTCACCTTCCTCACCGAGGAGGACGACTGGACCGTCGCCGAAGAGCTGGGCTTCCTCGCCCGGGTCTTCAACCAGGACACGTTCAACCTGCCCAAGGTGCAGATCGGGCTGCGGACGATGAAGAAGAAGGGCGTCACGCTCGGCCTCTACCAGGAGGCCAAGATCCGCCACTTCCACACCCTGCTCGACGAGTGGCTGGCCAGGGACTGAGACGATCAGCGCAGTGAGCTGAGCACCTCGCGGCAGGTCGGGCACACCGGGAACCGCTGCGGGTCACGCGACGGGATCCACTTCTTGCCGCACAGGGCCGTGACCTCCTCACCGAGGACGTAGCCCTTCATCTCGTCGCTCTTGCGGATGACGTGGGCGAAGCGCTCGTGGTCGCCCTCGGACAGCACCGCCTCGGTGCGGTCGAGGACCTCGGGGTCGGTGCCCACCCCGCCGACGCTAGCGGCCGTTCATCGGCTGGTGGCGCTGCGGTACTTCCGGATGGCTGCCGGCACGAAGATCGCAAGGATCAACAGCGACCAGAACAACGACATGAGGATGGGGTAGCGCGCCGGCAACGAATCGCCGGCGAACGGGTTGGGGTTGCCGAAGAGCTCGCGGCAGGCGGACACCGTGGCGCTGATCGGGTTCCAGTTGGCGATCGTCTGGAGGATCGGCGGCATCCCCGCGGTGGGCACGAAGGCGTTGGACAGGAACGTCAGCGGGAACAGCCAGATGAAGCCGGCGGTGTTGGCCACCTCCACGCTCTTGACCGACAGGCCGATCCACGCACCGATCCAGCTCATGGCGAAGCCGAACAGCAGCAACAGCAGGTAGGCCGCGATCGCCTTGGGGATGCCATCGTTGATGCGCCACCCGACCAGCAGGCCAGTGATCGACATGACGATGAACTGGAAGATCAGCTTCACGACATCGGACCCGGTGCGCCCGGCCAGCACGGCCGAGCGGGCGATGGGCAGGGACCGGAACCGGTCGACGAGGCCCTTGGTCATGTCCTCGGCCACGCCGACGGTGGTGGCGGAGCTGGAGAAGGCGGCGATCTGGGCGAAGATCCCCGCCATGAGGAACTCCTTGTAGCTGCCGCCCCCGGGAATGGGGATGGCGCTGCCGAACACGAACGCGAAGAGCAGGACGAACATGATCGGCTGGATGGTGGAGAACACCAGCAGCTCGGGCACGCGGGGGATCTGCATCAGGTTGCGCTTGCAAACGACCAAGCCGTCGTGGATGGCCCAGCGAGCCCGCTCGAGGGTGCCGCCGGGCGGCGCGGGTGTCGTGGCATCGATCGGGATGGTGGAAGCGGTCATGCGAGGCTCCCGGCGGGATCGGCGGTGAGATCATCCGCGACG
>CAZTVJ010000021.1:0-7288 GCA_964616935.1 uncultured Acidimicrobiales bacterium
GTCGCGACAGTTCAACCCCGCCCAGGGTCGCAGGCCCTCGGCGGCGATCAACGCGGCGCGGTACGACGGCGGGAACTGCACCCTGGCCCACCCGACGTCGCCGAACAGCGCCGCGTCGGCGATGCCGGCCAGGGCGGCGGCCGAGCGGCGCACGCTGTCGCTGTCGAGACCGCGCTCGGGAAGGTCGCACAGCACGAGCGGCCGGGTGCCGACGACGTCCAGCAGCGGATCTCGTGCGGGCTCGCTGGCGGCGACCGGGCCGAGCCACGCTTGCACCGCTTCGTCCACGAACACGCAACGGCGATCGCCCAGCTCGCACCCTCCGTCAGGCTCGACGCCGCCGCAGGGCCCATACGTCATGTCCTTCGGGCAACCGGTCACCGTCACGGCAAGGGTCGGCGCTCGACGGGCTCACCGAGGCGCGGGAACACCTCCTCCACCACGAGGTGGAGCTGCTCGTCGATCTCGAGCTGTGTGAGCCCGGGGAAGTCGAAGAAGATGCAGAGGTGCTGCAGGTCGAGCAGGTCGCGGTAGCGGCCGATGGTGTCGACGACATCGTCGACCGAGCCGACGGCCCAGATCTGCTGGTCGATCGACTCCTCCAACGAGGGCTGGTAGCCGACCGGCACCTTGTCCCCCCCGGGCAGGCGGTAGCTGGAGAAGCGGCCGTAGGGCGCAAGGAACTTGCAGAACTCGTCGTGGCCCGGCCGGCCGCGCGCGACGGCCTCCTCGCGAGTCCGCCCGACGTGGACGTTCAGGACGAGACAGCGATCCTGGCCGGGAGCGACGGGCGTGCCGAACTGCGCCCGCAGCTCGGCATAGCGGTCCCACTTCTGCTTCTGGGCCTCCGGGTGCTGCAGCCAGTAGACGGCCTTGTGGCCGGCGCGGGGCACGTACTCGATGGTCTCGGGTGAGGTGACTGGCTGGTAGATGTCGATCGGCCGGGTCGGCCGGGGCACGAGGGTGAGATCGGTGACGAAGCCGCCCCGGTCCGGGATGCCGTCGGGTGGCAGCGTGAAGTGCTTGCCCCGATACGAGAAGCGCTCGTTGCCCCAGGCCAGCTTGATGATCTCCATGCTCTCCTCGAACACCTCGCGGTTCGTCCGGTCGAGCTCGGCCGCCATCTCGTTGTCGCCGGAGGCCACGACGGTGCCGAGGCTCTCGGCCTCCCGAGGCACGGTGCCGCGGCCGACACCGAACTCCATCCGCCCGCCCGTGAGGATGTCGGCGAGGGCGAAGTCTTCGGCAAGGCGCAGCGGGTGCCACTGCGGCACCACGTTGAACATCTGGCCGAAGCGCAGCCCGCGGGTGCGGCTGGCGGCGTGGACACCGAACAGGATGAGGTTGGGAAGGACCTCGTAGCCCTCGTGCTGGAAGTGGTGCTCGGTGAGCCACAGCGTGTCGTACCCGAGGGTGTCGGCCGTCTCGGCCCAGTGGAGCATGTTGTCGTAGCAGGCGAGCACGTCGGCGTTGCCGTAGCGGCGCGACGTTGGCGCGATCGACGGATCCCCGGCATCAGGCATCGGGACCGTGCCGAAGAAGTTCATGTCGACCCGCATAGGCGAACGTTAGTCCCCGGTCTCCCGCGACTCGCCGCTGAGCTCAGCGGTACCGATGAACGCCCCGTGAAGCCAGCTCGTGCTGAGCCGAGCGACGCCCGCTGATCAGGTCTTCAATATTCGGTGCCGAGCTCCAACTGCGCCATTTCGATCAACGTCGCATAGTCCTCGCTGACCGATGCCGGGTCGTCCACCATTTCCTGGAGACGCTGCCGTAGTTCGCCCGCCTTGGCTGCGATCGGTCGAGGCCACAGCACGTCGATGGTGGCGTTGAGCTTGAGCATCTGCACGGAAGCGTCCCTGATCTGCCGCCGCCGTACTTGCAGATCGGTGCCTGTCGCGTTGCGGAGGCGGAAGCTGACTTCGTTCAAGGTGCTCAGATATTCGATCAGCACCTTCTTGCGTTCGTCCGATAGGTGATCCTTTCGCGCCGAGGAGGCAATGAGATGTTGGAACTCCCTCGCCTGGTCGGAGCGACGTTGCTCGGCCTCGATGGCTTGAGCGGCTCGGTCCTGTTCGGCTGCAATGCCTTCACGTTGCGAGTTGGCGGCAAGTCGCTGTGTGATCACGATGCCAGCGAGCGTGCCGACGATTCCGAGCATGGCGATCAGCCACTCCACACAGCCGATGATGCGTCGTCAGGGGCGCCCACAGCTGGATGCTGCTTGGCTCGGCAGTCTGACTGACCTCCGTGAAGAAACTTTCGTCCTGGTGGACCAGTTGCGTGCCACCTGAGAACTACGCCACTGAAATCTTCTTGTCACGCCTCATTGTCGGAGCCTCATCGCCCGGGTACGGCAGTGTCTGTCGAGGTTCCGGTCAGATGCACAGGGGAGGATCGGTGTTCAACGCGGCCCCACGTTTGCAGATGGTTTGCCGGGTCGCGCTCGTCACGGCCCAGTTCCCGGACTGGTCCGGTCGCATGACGACGACGAGGTCGTAGCCCGGCGTCGAGTCATCACCGCTCTCCTCGAGGTTGCGGACCTCGATCACGAACGACGCGGCCTCACCTCCTGCGGCCGGAGCATGCACCAGGCTCACGCCGCCCACATCGGCGAAGAAGCCCGCCGCGTCGAAGCTGGCCCGTAGGCGGGTGGTGACCTCTACGGCGAGCTCCATCGCCAACGAGGCAGTGAACGGCGTCGGGAACAGGGCCTGGATCTGGCCGGTCGCGTCGACCGGCCAGAGCCGTCCCGGCGGCGCCGGCACCACGGACGACGTGGGGGGCGGCACGGTCGTGGGCCCCATGGTTGTCGGCGGGCTGATCGACAACGTGGCCGGCGCGCCCACCGTGGACGACGTGGTCCCGGCGGGGATCGTCGACAAGATGGCACTGGGAGAGGCGGGGCCCATCGTGGTCGACGCTGCCGGCTCCTCACGTTCTCCACAGCCGGCGAGCACGACTGCACCGGCCAGGAGCACGGCGAGCGGGAAGAGCTTGTGTCGGCGCATTGGTCCTCCTCGGGATCAGGCCTGCGTCTTCATGGCTGCAGCCTCCCGTGGGTCGCGTCCGACTGCTCGAAGGTGAGCGCGGACATCTCACGGGAGCAGCGCGGTGCGGGGTTCGCCGCCGGCGCCCTTCGGGTACCAAGCACGCACCTGCTCACCCTCGCCCACGAGGACGAGGCCGCCGGCGCGCACGGTGCTCTCGAGCTCCGACTCGCCGCAGCACGGATGGCTGAATGCGGTGGGGTCATCCCAGCTCTGGCCGGGCACCGAGCGACCCGTGCGGTCGTCGAGCAACACCCAGCCCGGCTGACTCCCGCCGCTGGCGTCGCCGGCCTGGGTCAGCACGTAGCCATCCGCCGGGTCACCGGCCAGGAGCCGGAGGCCGGGCTGAGACCATCGCACCTCACCGGTGGTCGGGTCGAGACCGACCAGCTGGAAGCCGTCACACCCGTCGCCGGTTCGGTGGAAGCACACCTGGCCCACCGCCACGGCGCCGTTGAGGTAGAAGCCGGTGCCCTCGGCGCGAGGATCGGTGAGATCCGGGTCGGTCCACCGCACCGCGCCGAGGGCGTCGACACCGCGCAGCACCGCCGCGGCCGCACCCTCGGTGCAGGCGAAGCTCGGACGAACGCCAACGACGGTGGCGAGAGTCGCCGGGTCACGACTCCACGTGCCGTCGTGCCAGCGGGCGAGGACGGCTTGGTTGGTGACGATCACATCGCCCGAGTCCGACAGTGAGAGCTGAGGCTGTCGGCCACACGGTCCTGGGGTCGGGTTCCGCAGCTCGGTCGGCACGGCGATATCGACGGCAACGTCAGCGACGAGGTCGAAGCGCACGATGCGCTGGTAGGTGCTGGCCGAACCGAGACGGGGAACGACGTCGACGAGAAGGGCGTAGCGATCGGTGGCGTCGGCGACGGCCAGCCGAGCCATTCCGTCGGCGTCGCCACCGACCGAGTGCAGCGCGGCCGCGAACGTGGATTGCTCGACACCGGTGGTCAGCGAGAGTTGGACCCACCGGTAGCGCCACTCCTGGTCGACGGGCACGGGAAGCATCACCAGCGCGTTCGCCGGCCGCTGCTCGGGCGAGGCCACCACCGCCTCGATCTCGCGGTCCCCGTCGAGGCAGCGACTCCAGCGGACCGTACCGTCATGGTCGATGGCGGCGACGCGCAGGCGGCCGGCCGGGACGTCAGGGGCGTAGGGCGATGGAGCGGCCGTCACAAGCAGACCGCCTTCGATGCGGCGAGCCGAGGCGACGAGCTCGCCGGTTCGCTCCCCGCTGCCGACGTTGATCGTGAGCGACGGCGCGGGCTCCAGCGGACCGAAGCTGTCGATAGCCGCCTCGCCGTACGGTGGCGGGGGGGGCGCGCCGACCGGGCCGACCTCCCGACAGCCAAGGAGCGCCGTCGTCGGGGCAACGGTCGTCGTCGGGGCAGTGGTCGTGGTCGACGCCGCCACCGTCGTCGGGAGCGCCGAGGTGGTCGACGTGGTTGTGATCGGCTCGGTTCGGCGCGCTGTGCTCCCGCACCCCGCGGCTACGACGATGATGACGACACCCAACGACGCGAACTTGCGCATCATGATCCGAAGGTACGGCGCGGGGACGAATCTCACTAGAGTCGATGGTCCCAACGGCACCACCGCCAAGTCGGCACTCGGAAGTACGACCGATGCGGCGCGGGTGATGGCCGCGGTCAACGGAGCGTCCAGGAACTTCGCCGACATCCTCGACGGCGTGGAGCATCGCGGGGAGCGGTACCGGATCGTTCGCCGCGGACACGTCGTTGCACAGCTCGAGCCGGTCAGCATGGCATCGGGAGCCGAGATCAAGAGCCTGCTCCGTCGCCACCGCATCGATCGTTCGTGGGCCACGGAGATCGCCGACCTCCGTCGCCGCCTTGTCACCGAGGACCGGTTCTGACGCTGCTCCTGCTCGACTCGAGCTCCCTCATCGACGCTGAACGGGTCGGCATCGATCTCGACGCGTTGATCGCCGACGACGACGAGCCCGCAGTCGCAGCGATCACGATCGCCGAACTCGGCGTCGGCGTCGAGATCGCCACCGGAAAGCGGCGCCAGGCCCGCCGAGCCTTCCTCGACGATCTCGTCGGCGCCCTGCCGATCATCGACTACGACCTCGACGTCGCCAGGGCCCACACCCAGCTCCTCGTGGCCGTGCGCCGCAGCGGCCGGCGCACACGACCTGATCATCGCCGCCACGGCCCGCGCTACCGAGCGCGCCGTGGTGACTGTCGATCGATCCGGCTTCGATGATCTTCCGGGCGTCATCGTGCGGGCCCCGGCCTGACCCACGCCCGCGAGCGCACGCTGACCAAAAGTCCAGGGCTCGGCCACATACCGCTCTACCGATCCCGCGCACGTTTCGTCGCTGATGCTCTGCAGCTGAGGGCCTCAGTGGGTGCCAGCGGCAGGGCGAGGGTCGTCGGCCCACCTCGGTGGAGGTTCGGACGGCCTGAGCTCGATGACCGAGGCCCGTGGTCTACGGAAGCGGTCAAGGAGCGAGAGCCAGCCAGCCCGGTGCGCTGACTCGCCTCGAGGGGCCGCAGAAGCCGTCGTGATCCCAGCCGAGGGGATCGCTCCACCGCCGCGGGACGCAGCAGTCAGCCCCCGCTCGGGCGCCCTTCGTCGCGCTACCTCCTCGACTGAGGAACGGGCGGAGCGCTCGCCCGAACGACGGGAGGCAGGCGTGTTCCGCAACCCTGATCACGTCACGATCGCGGTGGCCGACGCCGAGAGCGCGACTCGGTTCTTCGAGCTGTTGGGGTTCCGGAGGCAGCACGTGGCGATGATCAATGGAGGTGTCCCGGCGGCGTACATGGGGATGCCAGACATGAAGGCCGAGCACATCACCCTGGAACTGGAGGGTTCGGCGCCTCACTTCGAGATCCAGTTGCTGGAGTTCGATCCATCTGGGGCAGATGACCCCGGCGACCATCCGACGAGTCTCCGGCGGCGAGGGTTCAACCACCTTGCGTTTCGTGTCGACGACATCGAGGCGGCCGCCGCTCATCTGACGGCCAACGGGGTGACGATGCTCGGCGAAGAGCTGGACTACATCGGCCGGCGGCTCCGCTTCTTCGAGGGTCCCGAAGGCATCACCCTCGAGCTGGTGGAGTGGGTGGACTCGGGCGAGCACGCCTGAGCCGGTTCCTGGATGGCTTCCTTTGCGAAAGGGTCGCCCGTTTCCTCAGGCAGTGCTGGTCGTTCGACCAGTTCCGAGTGACAGCGGCGCATCCGCCTTGGTGAACCGGAGGTTCAACTTCAGCGTACCGAGCATGATCCCCGGCTGGTGAAGCCAGTCGTTGCCGTCGCCGTACTCGATCGACTCGAGCCGGTCCAGCAGCGCACCCCAGGCGATCTGCTGCTCCACACGCGACAGGTTGGCCCCCGGACAGACCCGTGGACCCGTGGAGAACGCCACGTGGCGGGTGAGCCCGTCCCGGTCGAGGTCGAGATCGAACGGGCAGGCGAACTCCTCCTCGTCGACGTTGGCCGCACCGAACCGCAGGTGCAGCAGCGAGCCCGCCGGCACCTCGACGCCCTGGAAGATCTCGTCCTGGGAGGTGGCGCGGGTCGAGAGCCCGTGCGTGGGCGAGCGCATCCGCATCCCCTCTTCGGTGAAGGCACGCACCTTCGCGCGATCGTGGCGCAACCGCTCGAACATGCCGGGACGCTCGCACAGCAGCTGGGCCTGCTCTTCCAACGCGTACTGCGTCGTCTCGAGACCGCCGATGATCATCGCGTGCACGATCCCGGCGATCTCGAGGTCGGTGAGCTTGCGGTCGAGCGCCTCGTAGTGGACGTCGCACAGGAAGCTGACCATGTCGTCCTGGGGGTCCTGGCGCTTGGCCCGCACGTGTTCGTAGATGTAGTCCTGGAAGCCGCCGAGGCGAGCGAGCATGTCGCTGGTCTGCTCCGGGGTGAGCTCGTGCTTGAGCCCGGTGCCGTGAACGAAGGGGGTGACGACGGCATCGCCCCATTGGGCGAGCTGCGGGATGTCCTCGAGGGGGAACCCGAGAAGGCTGGCCATGACGCGCTGGGGCAGCGGCCGCGCGAAGCGGCTGATGAACTCGACCTCGCCCTCGCCCTCGCCCTCGCCGATCCACTCGTCGAGCAGGTCGTTCGCGTGGTGGGTGATCATGTCCCGATGGCGCAGCGCCCCGGGCCCCACCCAGGGGTCGGTGAGCTCCTTGCGATGGCGGATGTAGAGCTCCTGCGTCGGGCGCAGCGACACCATCGAAGCCTGCATCAGGTTG
>CAZTVJ010000022.1:0-2477 GCA_964616935.1 uncultured Acidimicrobiales bacterium
GGTTGGTCGACACCCTGAAGGGCCCGGGGCCGTTCACGGTGTTCGCCCCGACGGATGCCGCGTTCGCCAAGGTTCCGGCCGCGACGCTCGCCGCGCTGCTCGCCGACAAGGCCGCCCTGACCAAGGTGCTCACCTACCACGTCGTGCCGGGCACCGTGCTCGCCGCTGACGTCAAGCCGGGCAACGTGACGACCGTCGAAGGCTCGGCCATCGTGGTCACGGTCGAGGGTGGCGTCGTGAAGCTGAACGCCACCACGACGGTGACAGCGACGGACGTGCTCGCCAGCAACGGCGTCATCCACGTCATCGACAGCGTCCTGATCCCACCGGACCTGGCCCTGCCCGCCAGCCTGTAGCCACTCTGCGGTGCCAGTACCAGCCTCGAGGGCGCCCGTAAGGGCGCCCTCGGCGCGTGTCGTGACCCATTCGTGGGCGAGACTGCTGGTGTGACCACCGACTGGAGCACGTTCCCGGGCCGGCTCCGGGTCGAGCGGTGCGACCTGTGCGAAGAAGCGCGCCTCACCGAGTGGTTCTACGAAGACGACGACTGCTGGGTGGCCGAGTGCGAGATCTGTGCCGTGCCGATGGTGGTCTGGCGCAACCACGACCACCTCCCGCCGGACGCTGTGAAGGCGCTGCTCCACGACCGGCTCGCTTCCGTCGTCGTCGAGCACTTCGAGTTCGAGCACTACGTGGACGACAACATGCGCAACATCCCCGACCACTACCACGCCCACGCCCGCCCGAAGGGTGGCTTCTTCGGCCATGGGCTCCGGCGGCGCCGCGACGGTTGAGCTAGCTCACGCGCCGACGGCGTAGAAGTAGCCATCTCTCGTCCCGACGTAGATGCGCCCCTTCCACACCGCCGGTGTCGATTCGATGTTGGCGGGCAGCTGCACCCGCCACAGCTCCGTGGGCGTCCCCGCGGCGCGCAGGTCGTAGCCGTGGAGCTGGCCCGATGCATCGGCCTGGATGAGCGTGTCGTCGACGACGTTGGGTGAGCTCACGAGGGCGTACGGGAGCTTGATGGTCCAGCGGATCGCACCGGTGGAACGGTCGATCCCGTAGACCTGGCCGAGGTACGTGGGCCAGATCACCACGTCCTCGTAGAGCGCCGGCGTGGACCATGTGCCGCTCTTGTCGCCCTCGGCCTGGGCGATCGACCACACCACGGGCTGCTGCGGTCGCCGAGGATCGATCTTCAGCAGCTGGCCGATCTGCTTGCCCCGGGCGTTGCGCCGGTCCCACTCCTGACCGACGTAGAGGAAGCCCTCGGCGTCGGCCACGACCGAGGCGTCGGTGTCGTCGCCGGTCCAGAAGCGAAACGTGCGCGTCGGCGTGCCCAGGCCGGTGCGGATGCTGCTCAGATCCCAGCCCTGCAAGAGCCCGCCGGAGTTGCTGAAGTAGACCGTGTCGCCCACCAGCGTCACCGAGTTCTCGACGGACACTCGACGGTCGGGGAGGTTGGCGAGCAGCTCGTCGTCCCACGTCGGCGCCGTGAACACGAGTTGCGGGTCCACCCGGACGAGGCCATCGGGGCCATAGGAGCGATTGAGCTTCACGACGTGGATGCGGCTGTTCTCGCCGCCCGTGATGAGGTGGTCGTCGACGATGAGGGGCGACGCGTCCCAGTCGTCGTTCCACTGCTTCGGCAGCAGCCGCGGATCGTGCGCGTCGAGGGCCCAGAGCTGGGTGGCCTGCGGCCTGTCGATGGCCAGGATCCGGAGCTTGTTGTCGCGCGAGCCGCTGTAGACCAACGGAAAGGCATCGGGGTCGACCGTGACCGTGCCCTTGGCGATGTCGCCCGTGGGGAACGGCGGCAGGATGTCCTGGCCGGTCGTCGCGTCGACGAAGTGGACCTTGTAGTCGTAGGCACCGAACACGACCCAGGTGCGGCCACCGCGCTCGAACACCGAGGGCTGACCGACCCAGCCGGTGCCGCACCACTGGCGCGTCTCGCCGTACTCGCGTGAGGCCCCGCACATCGCCTTGGCCGGGTAGCGCCACGCGATCACCGGTTGTTCGGGAAGCGGTCCGGTGCCGTACCACGTGCGGCTCGGGTTGCCCCGGAACGTGAGCAGCCCTTGTACTGCCGTCCCCCACGGCAACCCGACGCCACCCGGATCGGCCAAGGTCGCCGGCTTCGGCGGTGCGGTGGTCGTGATCACAAGAGGCGTTGTCGTCGACGGAGCGGCCGCGGGTGCCGTCGTCGTGCTCGAGCCCGGGACGGCTGCGGTCGACGAGCTTGCTGCGGGCGCGGATGACTCGACGATCGCGTCGCCCTCACCCACCACCGAGCACGCCCCGAGGGCCAGGCCGACCACGACGAGGGCAAGCGGACGGAGCACTGGAGCATGGTACGGAAGGACTCTGCCCGTGCGGGGCACTGATCGGCGCGCCAGAGCGGCCGGGGGGCGGGTGTGACCCGACCCCCGGCCACCGGGGGGGAGTTGCTCAGGCGGACGTCGTGGTGGGGG
>CAZTVJ010000023.1:0-7129 GCA_964616935.1 uncultured Acidimicrobiales bacterium
AGTACTCGACACCGTCGTTGGAGGTGTCCCACGACTTCGGGCTCGGTGACTCCGCTGGTTGGATCGAGTAGAAGAGGTTCGTGCCGTCGGTCGGGCGGTAGAAGGCGCTCAGCGTGGACGCCGTCCCGTCGGCCAGCTTGGCCTTGGAGAAGGCGTAGATGGCCGCGCCGCGGAATTCGGTGGCGGCCGTAGGCGGCCAGGGGCCGAACTGGTTCACCGAGATGTAGAAGCCGTACTTGTCGGCGCCGATGAGGGGCTGGTCGGGCAGGCAGGGGCAGCCCGGCTGCGACGCCTCGGTACCGTTCAGCAGGTAGAACCACCAGTCGCCCAGCGGATCAGAGGTCTTCGACACGGCGAGGCCGATGAAGTTCTGACCGGTGGGCGGGGCAGGCGCGAAGAGCCCGACGTCGCCGTCGTCGAAGAGGAACGACGTGAAGAAGAACCGCTTCAGGCCGGGATCGAAGTAGCACTTCACGTCGCCGGTGCCCGGACCGAACTGTCCCGTTGTCCTGTTGATCGCGGGCGGTGCGCCGAAGAAGCTGTTCACGTCGATCAGCCCGAGCTCGGTGCCTGTCGGTGTGTAGAACCCGACGGCAACGTTCACGACCTCCATCACGTGGTCGGTGCTTGCGCAGAGCTCGGTGTCCGGCGGCTCGGTGGAGAACTGGTTGCCGTTGTTCAGCACGCGCTGGTCGAGGTGGCTGATCGCACTCCAGCCGGTGGCGATGGTCTTGCCCTGCACGACCGGGGGACCGGCCACCGTCGACTTGACCACGGGTGGCTGCGGTGCTGCACGGCGAGCCGCTGCGCCTGGCTGCTTCGGCGTCCGCGGTCCGACGGCCTTGCGCCGGAGCTTCGCCTGCTCCCGGGCCGAGAGCGGTATCTCCTGCGCCGTACCGATCGTGGTGGCGCCGGGCCGCACGCTGCCCGCCTTCACGACGGCGCCGCTTCTGCCCGTCATCTGGACGATCTGCTCTCTCGGTGTCGCTGCGCCGGCCGTGGTGATGGGTACCAGGACCGCGACCAGACAGGCTGCGGACGCAGCCACCATGACGCGTTTTCTCATCCGCCGCGTTCCTCCTGTGTCCCGCCGGCCGGACATCGACCGTACGGGTCGGTCCTACTCTGCCGCGACGCAGGAATCAAGTGACCTCTGGTTCCGGTATCGGCCGACCGACCAGCGTCAGCCGCTGGCCGAACGCTTCCGGGCGGCCAGGCCGGCGAGCACCTCCATCACGACGCGGTGCGCGTTGTTCACCGTCTGATCCGCCCAGTCGTAGGGCGGGGCCACCTCCACCACGTCGAGGGCCACGACGTTCGTGTCGAGCGCGATCTGACGCACGGCCCGCAGCAGATCGGCGGGCGTCATACCGCCCGGCTCGGGCGTGCCGGTACCGGGCGCGAAGCCGGGGTCGAGCACGTCGATGTCGACCGAGAGGTAGAGCGCGTCGCACCCATCGAGCGCCTCGGCGACGGCGTCGGCCATCACCGCCGCTGAGCCGCGCTCCCACACCTCCTGCATGAGGTGCCACCGCATGCCCTGCTCCTGCATCCAGGCGAACACGTCCGGCGGCGGCCAGTACCCGCGCAGGCCGATCTGCACGAAGTTGCGGCCGCGCACCGCACCGCTCTCGATGAGGCGTCGCATCGGGGTGCCGTGGGAGGCGAGGTTGCCGTCGAGGATCTCCGCGGTGTCGGCGTGGGCGTCGAAGTGGACGATGCCGACCCTGCCCCACCCGTGCTGGTCGGCGACCGCCGTGGCGGCAGGCCAGGTGATGGAGTGGTCGCCGCCGAGGATGACGGGCACGATGCCCCGACTGGCCACCTCGCTGACTCGGGACCGGATGTTGCGATGGCTCGCCTCGGTCTGGCCGTGCGGGCAGTGGGCGTCGCCATAGTCGACGACGGACAACCACTCGAAGATCTCGATGCCGAGATCGAGGTGGTAGGTGCCGGGCATGTACGCCTGGGCCCGCAGCGCACGTGGCGCGAAGCGCGCGCCGGGCCGGTTGGTGGTCGAGATGTCGAACGGCGCACCCACGATGGCGACGTCGGGCTGCCACGCGTCGAGCTCGGTGGGCTCGGTCAGGAACGGGCACTGGGCGAACGTGGCCGGGCCTTCGTAACCCTGGTGGCCGAGCTGCGCGGCGAGGCCGGGGGGCAGGTGGCGGATCGGCGCCGGACGGTCCGGCGGGCCGGCGCTCACCGCATCGTCGTCGCCGGCTCTGTCGTTGCCGGCCCCGTCGTCGTCCGGCATGGCAGTCAGGCGCTGCCCGGCTGCTCGTCGGCGAGCCCGGCGGCATCGGCGAAGGCTTCGACGTCGTCCTCCTCACCACCGACGAGCCAGAGCAGCTCGGACGGGCCATCGTCGTCCTCGTCGTCGACCTCCCACCGCAGGACGACGTCGACGCCGTAGCGGTCGACCGCCACCGGGTCCTCCGGCGAGTCGACCGGGCAGACGATGACGAGCTCGACCTCGAGCTCGGGCGGGTGGTCGCGGAGGATCTCGATCAGCTCCCGCACGATCATGGATGACTCCCTCTGCACCCTTGCTGGTGCATGCTGGCTGGATCAGGCCTCGCCGAGCCAGGATGGGGCTCGCTCGAGAAGGAACAGGCTCACGGCGCGGCAGCGGTCGAGCGTCTCGCACAGCTGCTCGGGTTCCTCGCCGGTGTACACCCGCGACAGCGATACCTCCACCTTGGCGACGATCTGCAGGCTGCGCTCTGGCGCGTCGGTCACCGAGGGAAACGAGTCGATGGCCGACACCTCGACGGGCAGCTCCACGCCGCCCACGCCGGCCAGCTCGGTGGCCAGGACGAGGAGGTCGGGCGGTTCGGGCAGCGGCGGCAGCGTCCACTGGAAGATGAGTGGGAACTGGTACTCGTCGGCCGGTTGGTCGTCCGGGTCCTCGAGGCGGGCGACCTCGTCCTCGAAGGACAGCAGCACCCGCGGGTCGACGTCGAGCGCGAGGTGCAGGTCGATCGGGCCGTTGCAGGCTTCCTCGGGATGGAGGTCGACCTCCCAGGTCTGGCGGAGGGAGTACGTCTCGACGAAGTGGCGCTCGTCGTGGACGTGGAACCCGTGATCGACGGCGTGCTCCTTGAGGTCGGCGACGAAGCCGGCCACGTCGATGTAAGCCACTCCGTGGGCTCCCTGGGTCGGCGGCGGGGACGCCACAGCCTGCCACTACCGTGACCTCGATGGAGCCCGCCGCCGTCCTTGCCGTGCTCCACGAGACCGCCGACGTGATCGCGGCGGCGCTGCGGGCCGCAGACGATTGGGGGCCGGCCGGCACGAAGCCAGGTCAGTACCACTCCGATCTGACCGCCGATGCCGCTGGGCTCGTTGCCCTCGATGCCGCCGGTCTCGGTGTGCTGTCCGAGGAGAGCGGCCTGCGCCACCCCGAGCGGGACATCGTCGTGGTGCTCGACCCGGTCGACGGCTCCACGAACGCAGCGCGCGGCATCCCCTGGTATGCCACGTCGCTTTGCGCGCTCGACAGCAACGGCCCACTCGCCGCCGTGGTGGTCAACCTCGCCAGCGGCGTGCGTTTCGAGGCGGTCCGTGGTGGCGGCGCGAGGCGCGACGGGGTCGCGATCTCGCCGTCGGGCCAGACGCAGCTAGGTCAATCGGTGCTCGGCCTGTCCGGCTACCCGCCCCGCTGGCTGGGGTGGAAGCAGTTCCGGGCGCTCGGCGCCGCCGCGCTCGACCTGTGCGCGGTGGCCGAGGGCGTAATCGACGGCTACGTCGACTGCAGCCGCGATGCGCACGGATCTTGGGACTACCTAGGTGGTCTCTTGGTGTGTCAGGAGGCGGGGGCGGTCGTGGAGGACGCGCTCGGGCGTGATCTGGTCGTGCGCGACCCGGCGGCCAGGCGCACACCGGTGGCAGGAGCTACACCGTCGTTGCTCCACGATCTGCTCGACGCGCGTCGGAGCTTCACGTGATCGAGCGGATGCACGCCCTGCTCCTGGCCGTGTTCCGCCGGCTGCCGGCGCGCGCCCGACGTGCCGCGGTGCACCGCCTCACGCCCAGCTACTACGTCGGTGCCATCTGCGTCATCCAGCGCGACGACGGCGCCCGCCTCTTCGTGCGCCACACCTACCGGAGGCGATGGGGTACGCCGGGCGGCCTGCTGTCGAGGGGCGAGGACGCACGAGATGCCGCCCGCCGCGAGGCGCTGGAGGAGGTGGGGCTGCGCATCGAGCTGGTGGGGGAGCCCACCGTGGTGATCGAGCCCGAGTCGCGCCGAGTGGACGTCATCTTCGCGGCCCGACCCGCCGAGGGCGCCGACCCTGATGACGCCGTGCCGTCCTCACCTGAGATCGCGGAGTGCCGCTGGTTCGCCCCGGACGACCTCCCGCTGCTCCAGCACGAGACGGCGGGAGCGTTGGTCACGCTGGCCCGAGCGATGCGGCCGGGCGAGACGGTGGAGCGGCTCGACCCAGACCCGCCGCCCGGTCGCTCCACATCCGGGCCACGCTCGGGTGCCGGAGCTTCCCGAGCGCACGGGCCTCGATCTGGCGGATCCGCTCCCGCGTGAGCTCGAAGGTGTCGCCCACCTGCGCGAGCGTGCGGGGCCCGTCGACATCGAGGCCGAAGCGCAGCGACAGCACGGCGCGCTCGCGCTCGTTCAAGCGCGACAGCTGCGCGCGAAGCGCCTCGTGCTCGAGTGCGGCGGCGGCCACGTCGTAAGGCGCGTCTGCATCCGGATCCTCGATCATGTCGCCCAGCTCCGCGTCGGAGTCGTCGGACAGCTTGAACGACAACGACAGGATGGGCCGGCGGTGCCGCTGGGCCAGCTCGACGTGCTGCTTGGACAGGCCGGTGTCGGCGGCTACCTCGGCCGGCGTCGGTGACCGGTCGAGCTGCTCGGCGAGCCGCTCCACGCTCTTGTCGATGGATGAGTACGACTCCCGCACATGTCCCGGCACGCGGATGGTGCGGCCGTGATCGGCGATGGCCCGCCCGATGGCCTGGCGGATCCACCACGTGGCGTACGTGGAGAACTTGAAGCCCTGCGTGTGGTCGAACTTCTCGACCGCGCGCATGAGACCGAGGTTGCCCTCCTGGATGAGGTCGAGGATGGGCAGGCCGCTCGCCTCGTACTTGCGAGCCACCGAGACGACGAGGCGGAGGTTGGCTTGGATGAAGGTGCGCCGGGCCTCGGAGGCCGTTCGCACGATGCGCTCGAGCTGGCGCCGACGCGCCGCCGGCGGGGTCGGCTCGCCGGCCAGCTCCGCCTCGGCGCCGCGCCCTGCGGCGAGCTGCTGGCCGAGGTGCACCTCGTCGGCCGCGGTGAGGAGCGCGACGGTCCCGATCTCGTCGAGGTACTGCCGCAGCAGCGTGCCGCCCGAGCGACTGCCTCCCTCAGATCGATAGGCCACGAACGGCGAAGGTAGTGGTGCGTCGCGCTCTGGACGCGGACCCTGCGTCTGCGGGCGGGTACGTTCTGCCCGTGCACGTCGGTTGCTCGGTCGTCTTCCAGAACCCGGATGGGTTGCCCGACGAGGAGGTCTACGCGCACGAGCTCGGCTTAGCCGAGCTCGCCGAGCCACTCGGGTTCGACTCCATCTGGACGGTCGAGCACCACTTCACCGACTACACGATGTGCCCTGATCCGTTGCAGCTGCTCACATGGCTGGCGGCGCGCACGTCGCGGATCCGGCTCGGCACGTCGGTGATCGTGCTGCCGTGGCACGACCCGATAGGCATCGCCGAGCGGATCACGCTGCTCGACAACCTCAGCGGCGGCCGGCTCATCCTCGGCATCGGCCGAGGCCTGGCCCGCATCGAGTACGAGGGCTTCCGTGTCGACATGGACACGTCACGAGAACGCTTCGTCGAGTACGCGCAGGCCGTGCTCGAAGGGCTGGATCGCGGCTACGTGGAGCACGACGGCGAGCTGCTGCAGCAGCCCCGCCGGGACCTCCGGCCACGCCCGCGCTTCTCGTTCCGCGGTCGCACCTACGCGGCGGCCGTGTCGCCGGAGTCGATGCCGATCATGGCCCGCCTCGGGGTAGGGCTCCTGGTCATCCCGCAGAAGCCGTGGGACACGGTGAAGCAGGACTTCGAGGTGTACCACCAGGTGTGGGCGGAGGAGAACCCCGGGACGGCACCACCCGCTCCGATCTCGGGAGGCTTCGTCGTCGTCGACCAGAACGCCGACCGTGCCGAGGAGATGGCCCGCCGGTACATCGGCGGCTACTACGCCACGGTGCTGCGCCACTACGAGTTCGCCGCGGCGCCGCACGAGGGCGTGACCGGCTACGAGTTCTACACGCACATCTCCCGCTACCTGGAGCGCCACGGCCAGGAGGGCGCCATCGACGCCTTCGTCGAGCTGATGCCATGGGGGACACCCGACCAGGTGCTGGAGAAGGTGGCGTTCATCCGCGACACCATCGGCATCGCCGGGTTCCTGCCCAACTTCAGCTTCGCCGGCATGCCCTACGACGAAGCCGAGCGCAGCCTCCGTCTGTTCGCCGCCGAGGTCATGCCCGAGCTGCAGCGATGGGACACACCCCCGATCCCCGAGGCCTTCCCGGCTGCACTGGCGATTGGCTAACCGGTACCGTTGCTCGGTCGGGGCGCTTAGCTCAGCTGGTCAGAGCACCTCCCTTACAAGGAGGGGGTCGTGGGTTCGAGTCCCTCAGCGCCCACCGCTAGAGCAGGTCACTTGCTCCCTCGCCCTGAAGTCCGGGAGCGCTTGTCAATGGTTTGTCAATGGAGCGCAGTCGACTGCCGTGCGAGAACACATCCGTAAGCGCCCCGGTGTCGTGCGCCAGTTCGATGGGCCATCTCAGCGCCAGTGGCGTGGGACCACCCGGCGGCGCCGCGGCGAGGTACCCGGCACCGACCGAGGCCGAGGCACGGCAGAGCGAACTGGGTTGGGCCATGAGCGCGCACCTCCCGAACGTGCGGGCCTGGCGGTGATCCGGAGACAGCGGCGCTCCTCTACGGGAGTCGTCACAGTCGGGCCGCACAGGCTCCGTTCGAACAGCAGCGCCTCGACCGCACCGCCAGCGGGCTCCGGGAAGTGCTTGGTGACCGGTTCGATGAGCTCACCCAACGCGGCGCCGTCCTGACCGTGCTGGACCTGACCGCCATCGTCGTCGCCACGAGC
>CAZTVJ010000024.1:0-4857 GCA_964616935.1 uncultured Acidimicrobiales bacterium
TCGCGCTGCTGGTGCTGCGCTGCGTCAGCTACGTCGTCGACGTCCACCGCGGCCTGCTGGAGCCTCCGCCACTGCTCGATGCGGCCGTCGTGCTCACCCTGTTCCCGATGGTGGTCGCCGGCCCGATCGGGCGGGCCTCGCAGCTCCTCCCCCAGCTCGCCGAACCGCCCGATGTCCGCCACGTCCCGGCCGCCCGCGCCTTTCGCCTGCTGCTCGTCGGGTTGTTCCAGCTCTGGGTGATCGCTCCGTACCTTCGCGTGCAGCTGGTCGATCCTGTCCTCGGCTCCCCGTCGGAGCGCAGCGCGCTGGAGGTCATCGTCGCCACGTACGGCTTCACCGTGCAGCTCTTCGCCGAGCTCGCGGGGTGCGCGTCGATGGCCGTGGGTGCGGCGCTGCTGCTCGGGTTCCGGCTGCCCGAGAACTTCAACGCACCCTTCACGGCCACCAGCCTGCAGGAGTTCTGGCGGCGGTGGACGACCACGTTCTCGCTGTGGTTGCGCGACTACGTCTACCTCCCGCTCGGTGGCAACCGCGGGCCGGGGTCCGCCGTGGCGCGCAACGTCGTCGTGACGATGGGCCTGGCCGGGCTGCTGTTCGTCGGCGGGTGGGTCGGCCTCCTGTGGGGGCTCGCCATGGGCGCCGCCCTTGCCATCGAGCGCGGCGTTACCGGCGGTCGCGCCGCTACGGGTGGCCGGGCCGCGGTCGGCTGGCTCGTCACGTTCAATGTCGTGGTCGTCGGCTTCCTGCTCGTGCGGGCGGGCAGCCTTGGATCGTTCGGCGAGCTGGTGGGACGACTCACCTCGTGGGGGTCGGCGCCACTCGTCACGCCGCTCGCCCTCGCTGTGATCGCCGGCGTCATCGCCGTCCAGCTGCTGCCGAGCCACCTCCCCCGCGCGGTCGACGTCGCGTTCTCCCGGTTGCCGCTGGCTGCTCAGGGGGTGGCGGTGGCGCTCGGCCTCCTGCTGGTGGACGCCCTGGGCCAGGGCGTGGCGGGTGCGACCGTGCCGGCGAGGTTCTGATGGCGACCCAAGAGCTCGAGCGTCCGGCGGCCGGCGACCAGCCCCAGCGCGGTCCGGCCGCACCACCGCGGCCCCGCAGCCTGGCCGCGGGGCGCGTGCTGGTCGTCGGGGCCGTTGCTTTGCTGCTCGCCGCCCTGCTGAACTCCTCCAGCCTGCTCGCCCTCGCGCAGGGCCAACCGGACGGCTCGCGGGTGCGGGGCGCGGCACTCGCCGTCGCCGAGCCCTTCCACGACGTGGCCGATGCGGTCGGACTCACGAAGCCCCGAGAGCTGCTCGACGGCTGGCTCGGGCGCGACACCGGCTCGCAGAACCCCAACGACGACGGGGTGGTGGTGGCCGGGCCGGGCACCACGGCGCCGGTGGCGGCAACCGCCGCGCCCGGCACCAGCACGGCAGCGTCGCCGGCTCCTCCGACCACCGGCGCGCCCGCGGCGCCCGCAACCAGCACCCCGGTGCCGAGCACGCCTGCCGCGGCTGCCGGATCAAGCCAGCCGCCCCTGCCGGCGGGGACGCTGCGGGTGCTGATCGCCGGGGACTCGATGAGCCAGGGGGTCGGCCAGATGCTGGCACCGCTGGCCGAGGATGGCGCGGTCTACGACACCGAATCCATCGGCAAGCCCTCGACCGGCCTCACCCGGCCCGACTTCTTCGACTGGCCCGCGCGCCTCGTCCAGGCCACGGCGAGCTACGACCCGCAGATCGTCGTGCTCATGTACGGCGGCAACGACGGTCAACCCATCCAGCACGCTGACGGCACCTACTCACAGGTGAGCGAGCCCGGCTGGTCCGAGGAGTACGGCGCACGGGTCGGCGGCGTCATGGATCAGCTCGGCCAGGAGGGCCGCCGCGTCGTCTGGGTGGGAACGCCCAACTCGTCGTCGGCCAACTTCAACAAGCGCCTCACCGTCATCAACCAGGTGCTTTCGACGCAGGCGGCCACGCGTCCGTGGGTGACCTACGTCGACGCCTGGAAGCTGTTCGCCCCCAACGGCACGTTCACCTCGTCGCTGACCGACACCGACGGCAGGGTGAAGAAGATGCGCAACACCAAGGACGGCTACCACCTCACCATCGACGGCTACAAGTACCTGGCCAAGGCCGTCTTCGCCGACCTCGAGCAGGTGCGAGCGGCCGGCTAGGCCGTCGGCTGGGCCGTCGGCTGGGCCGTCGGCTAGGTCTGCGCCTTGCCCCGTTCGCGGATGGCTTCGCGGCGCCGCTCCACCTCGGCCGGGTCGACACCGCTCTGCACCCACGCCTTGGCGTCGCGGGCCTCGACGCCCCAACCGTCGTCGACCGTGGTGGCGACGACCGAGGCGTACGTGGAGCGGATCTGGCGGACGCCTCGCTGGTCGTTCGACGCGATGTCGAGCGCGAGGCGGCGGCTGAACGGGATGAGGTCCTCGTGGGCCACGACGTGGTTCACGAGCCCCCAGGCGAACGCCTCGTCGGCCGTGAGGAAGTTGCCCGTGTAGCTCATCTCGCGCGCCCGTCGCACGCCGATGGCTTGGGGCAGCAGGACGGTCAGCCCCCAGCCCGGCATGACGCCGACGCGCGCATGGGTGTCACCGAAGCGGGCCCGCTCGGAGGCCACGAGGAGGTCGCAGGCGAGGGCTACCTCGAGCCCGCCGGTGATGGCGGGGCCGTTGACGGCGCCGATGACCGGTTTCGACATGGCCGGGAACGGTCCGCGGCTGCCGTCGCCCACGCCACCGAGGTTGCCGCCTGTGGACCCGAGCTCCTTGAGGTCGAGGCCGGCGCAGAACGCCGGATCGGTGCCGGTCAGGATCACGACGTCGACGTCCTCGCGACCGTCTGCCTCGCGCAAGCGCGCCGGCAGCAGGCGCAGCACCTCGCTCGAGAGCGCGTTGCGCGCCTCGGGCCGGTTCAGAGTGACGGTGGCGATCCGCTCGCTCACCTCCAGCAGCACGACGTCAGCCATTGGTGAGTCGCTCCTTGTCCATGGTCAGTCGCTCTCGTCGTCGGGAGGCAGGTAGTCGAGCTTGAGGTCGCCGAGGCGGACGAGCGTCGAGGCGATCCACCCGCCGAGCGCGCCGAGGTGCTCGTCGAGCAGCTGGCTCGACCCGTCGGCCAGCGTCTCCTCGGCCAGCTCGTACAGGCCCTCGTAGGTGATCTCGATGGCGTACTCGGTCGGGTCGAGCGGGTCGTCCTTGTAGGCGATCTCGACGGTCGGGGCGGCGCGCTCGAGGCTCTCGCGCCCGATGGCCGGCGTGCTCGGCGGAGCCACGGCCAGGAACGCCGCAGGGTCAGGTGGATGGACGAGCCGCTGCACGCGCAGCACGATCTCCAGCTCGATGGCGGGCGCCTCGTCGAAGACCTCGTCGACGTACCACCGGCGGTACGACGTCTGGCTCCAGGTCGGCCAGTCGAAGGTGATGTGCGCCACCACGCGCGGCGGCAGGCCCTCGCCGGGGAGGCCGTAGCTGGTCTCCCACGTCAGGTCGCCGAGGAGCACGTCCACCTGGAAGTGCTCTTCGAAGGCCTGGCGCTCCAGGAAGGCGGCCTCGAACGCTTCCCGGAGCGCGGTGATGGCGTCGGTGAAGACGTGATCGAGCATGAGTGGCCGCAGGGTACCCGAGCTTGTCGCGTTCTCCGGGTGGCATGCGGTTCAGGGATTTCCCTGTTGCCAACGGTGCGACGAGAGCACATCCTGATGTTGAAGTGGCTTCCACCGAGGGAGGGTCCATGCGCAGGATGCTGGTACTGGTCGTGGCGGTCGTCCTTGGCGCCGGGGTCATGGCGTTGCCGGCACGAGCCGGCGCGGCATCGGCACCCGCGAACGACAAGCCACAGAACGCCAAGGTCGTCTCGTCACTCCCGTTCAGCGCGACGGTGGACACGCGTGGAGCGGTGAGCGACGACGTCGAGCGCCAAGCGGTGTCCCGCTGCGGCTTCCCTCTCGACGCCGTGCGCAAGGGCGTGTGGTACCGCTTCACGCCGTCATCCGACCTGCAGGTGAAGATAAGCGCGCAGGGATCCTCCTACGCCGCGCAGGTCGCCGTCTTCACGGGTACGGCGCCGAACTTCCAGCCCTACTTGATCGACGGCGCCTTCTGCCCGTTCGGCCAGTCGTGGATCTTCGACCTCCGCAAGGGCACGCGGTACTCGATCCTGGTGTTCGACGCCGTCGCCGGGTCGGCCGGAGGGACGCTGCGCTACTCGATGGCCAAGGCCCTCCCGAAGCCGACGGTGAGCGTGTCGGCCACGCAGGCCGTCCTCAAGGGCGTCGGCAAGGTCCGCGTGTCCGGCACGGCGAGCTGCACAGGGACCCAGGCGACACTCCTCAACATCTTCGGCCAGCTGAGCCAGCCCAACGTGAAGGTGCCGGTTGCCGGTGTCTACTTCTTCTTCCTGAGCGTGGCGTGCGGGAACACGCCGATCTCGTGGCAGGCCGACGTCACGCCGTACCCGCTCGAGCCCGCGCCCGGGCCGACCCAGCCGCCACCAGCCTCGTTCGTGACCGGCCCTGCCCTGCTCGATCTGACCGCGTCGGCGTGCAACCCCGACCAGTGCGGCGAGGTCGTGCGCCAGGTGACGGTCATGGTCAAGCGGCCCTAGCGGCGGCCACGGGGCGCCATCGGCGCGACGAGGGAAGTGCTAGCGACGAGTCGCAGCGAGGCTCGGCCGAAACGAGGCGGCGGCCATGCCGAGCCAATCAGCGCGTTCGCTCGTAGCGCCAGCCGGCCTCGGCCATCCAGAGGCGGTGGCGGGGGCCAGGCGCGTCGCTGTCGCCGCCTTCGTAGGCCGCGTCACCGTGCCATGTCAGCACGGCCACGCCGTCGACCTCCAGGGGCCGCGTCACGAAGTGCTCGGGTGATCT
>CAZTVJ010000025.1:0-2147 GCA_964616935.1 uncultured Acidimicrobiales bacterium
GGCGACATGGGTCCCACCGAGCCGGGCTACATCGGCGGCGGCATGCTCTCTCGGCAGGACCCGATCCAGTCGCCGGTGATCGTTCTGGCCGTCGACGACATCGACAAGACGCTGGAGGCTGTCGAAGCCCAAGGCGGAGCCACGCTGCGGGGCAAGGAGCCGGTCGGCGACATGGGCTTGGCTGCCTACTTCCGTGACACCGAGGGCAACGTCATGGGTCTCTGGCAGAACGCTTCCTGAGGAAGCGTCAGAGGGCTCCGGCGTTGGCGACCTCGATGCCGAACGACCGGGGGCGACCGTGGTCGGGGAGGCGGTCTTGACGATGGAGAGGTCGGCGCCGCCCGTGAACGCAGGGGGAAGTGGCGGCGGAGCCGAATGCGGAGCGCGGGCGCCACGCCGTCACCGACGCGACATCGGCGGGGGGAGAGCTTCGCCGTGGTGATCCCATGATCGCTGTGGATGGGGAACAGGCTTTGGCCGCCGGACACGTTGTGGCCGCGGTCTCAGCGCTCGTTCTCGGTGCAGCTGTTCTCCTGTTGCCGAAAGGCACCCATGCCCACCGGGTGATCGGAACCATCTACGTCGTTGCGCTTGTTCTCGTGAATGTGGCGGCGCTGTCGTTGCATCGAGAGAACACGTTCGGCGTCTTCCACGGGCTGGCAGTCGCCAGCCTGGTCACGATCGCTGTCGGGCTCTCGCCCCTGGTGCTCGGCAAGAGATCGCCGCCGGTCATCGTTACCCACGCGTACTGCATGACGTGGTCGTACGCTGGTCTCGTCGCGGCCGGCTGTGGCCAACTCGTTGTGGCTGTTGGTCAGGGTGGTGGGGCGTGGGTCGTGCCGGTGGTGATCGGCATGGTCTTGGCGATGAGCGGCGTCGTCATCTTCGGGACAGTTCCGTCAACCGTTGATCACATGCTGCCTGAACGATGATCCCGACGACAGCCACGCTGCCATCAGGGATGCCCCGATCGGTGGAGTTCGAGGTGACGACATCGGAGGCGGTGAGAGGCTGGCGGTGATGGCGACAATGGTGATCGTGCACGGTGGGTTCGGCGGCGGCTGGGAGTGGACACCGGTTGCGGAGGCACTCCGTGCGCGGGGTCATGTCGTGTTCACCCCGACGCTCACCGGGATGGGCGAGCGCTGCCACCTAGGCCCTGATGTGGGACTCGCCACACACGTGGAGGACATCGTCGCCGTGCTCGAGTTCGAGGATCTCCACGACCTGGCGCTGTGCGGCGCCAGCTACGGAGGCATGGTCGTGACCGGGACTGCCGATCGGGTAGCCGACCGCGTGGGACTCGTCGTGTACATCGACGCCCTGGTGCCCTGCAATGGCCAGTCGGCCTTGGACCTGCTGCCGGAGGACTTCGGCGACACGGTCCGAGCTGCGATCGATGACCAGGGTCGCGGGTGGGTGTCGATCCCCGACGCTCTGCTACCGCCGGAGGGTCTCATCCCGGAGGAGGATCGGGCACGCTACGTCGCCCGCTTACGGGATCAACCGGCGGCGACGTTCACCGAACCGATTCACCTCAGTGCTGCAATCGACCGTCTCCCCCGCGCCTTCGTCCGCTGCACGGCCGGCGAGATCGACGGTGGCCACGATCCCATCGAGCCGATGGCTGCCCGTGCCCGTTCCGAAGGCTGGCTCTATCGTGAGCTCAGCGCCCCTCACGACCCTCATCTGTTCGACCCCGAAGGCACCGCTGCCGTGCTCGACGAGCTCTCGGCCGCTGTATCGGTCCGGCCCCGACCCTCGACCGTGGCCAAGGACTAGGCGGTTCACGACCCCGCCCCAACAATGCCCTCATTGACCTCCACCGCGGAAGGAGTGGGATTCGCCTGATGGCGTTACTCGGCGGGTGTTCTCCCTGCTCAGAGGCAGTGTATGGCACGCGCAGGCTGTCCGATCGGGAGCAACCGCGGGAGCAACGCCACCGTGCTGGCGGGCGCAGGCAGGCGACAGTCAGCTCGCCTCGAGGTAGCGACGAAGGGCCCTGCGAACGACATCGGAGGCAGTGGTGTGCTCCGCGGCGGCCCGTTGGTCCAAGGCCTCACGCAGCTCGGGGTCGAGCCGCACGGGGAGGGTGTCCGCCGGCCCTGAGCCCATGGCGGGCCGACCTGGTCGGCGGCGGAACTTGG